>NZ_JBBKBD010000003.1:0-146486 GCF_037890055.1 Lagierella sp. ICN-221743
ATTGTCATTACCATAACCTTCCATCAGGTTAATTACACCCCATGCTCCAAGTCCTGCACCTACTGCCATAACTAAAATCTTTAATACATTTACTGCCTGTGTAAAAAATTCCATAATTTATTCCTCCTCGTTTTCTTCTTTCTTTTCAATTTTGTTGTATGACTTCACAACAAAGTTTTTGTAAGTCTTTCCATCTTTTTCACGCTTCTTAAAGTATCCAAAGATATGGATCAAATCGCCCTTTTCAAAATCCTTTGCTTTCTCCGCTTTTTCTCCATAGGCTGCACAATTGATATATTCCTTACCTTTTCCGTACTTTTTTACAAGCGTAAAGTTTGCAACTTCAACCGTTTCTCCCTCTTTGTCAAAACTTGAAAAAGTTGGTTCTGCCAATAAGTTGGCATTGATGTTAATCATTTCTTGCTTCATTAAAAATTTCTCCTTTTCTCTTCAATAAAAAAAGCGATCGGAGTTTTTCTTTTCCAATCGCTGATACTCTTGCTATTTAGTTTTCCTTAGTGGGACTTCTTATCCTTACCATCTTTCCTCCTGATTTTGAGTAATAAAAAAGCAGCAAATCTATGTTCTTTAGACTTACTGCACTCTTGTAATAACCGTTTCTCTATTTAATTTTGCTTTCCCTTTTCTCTTGATATATTCCTCAATATCAAAGGCATTTTTCTTATTAAAATCTTCAAGTAACTTGTAATTCTTATGCTTTGTAATATCAAATTTATCTGATAAAAACGGTCTTACACCTCTAAGCTGAAAGATACATTTACTGCCATCCATAACCGTTATCTCATCTTGACTCATCAGCTCTTTTCCTGTCTTTTGGTAATTGAGTCCATAACTATTAGCATTTGATCTTGTTTCCGATGTATTATATAGATCTATCGTTTCCTTTCCAAGCGTTTCTGATAGCTCTTTTAATGTGGTCTTTTCCTTTCCACCTAAAAACAATGTACTATCACAGTTGCCTACAATGGTATCTGCATTATCCTTGTAGATTGCCTTTAGCTGAGATTGTGCTTGCAAAATAATGCTTGCAGATATTTCTCTTGAACGGATTGTCGCTATTAACTTCTCAAACTTTGGAATTAAGCCGATATTTGCAAATTCATCAAGCAAACACCTTACATGAACAGGTAATCTTCCTCCATACTCATCATCTGCCTTATCACAAAGTAGATTAAATAACTGTGAGTACATGATAGACACCACAAAGTTAAAAGTATCATCTGTATCAGAGATAATAACAAAGAGTGCTGTCTTTCTATCTCCAAGTGTATCAAGTTCAAGTTCATCTTCTTTCATCAAGTCCCTAAGCTCCTGAATATCAAAAGGAGCAAGCCTTGCACCACATGAAATAAGAATAGATTTAGCTGTTTTTCCTGTAACAACTTGTCAAGGACTTTCTAATCATTTTTATCTCCTTTTTGATGTTTTTTCATCTCCATTTCTCTAAGCATTATCCTTTTCAATTTATCTTGCATAGTTTCAGTCGCATTTTCATTAAAATGGACAATAACCTCATAAGTTACTTTTCCAATCTTTTTTATAGTCTTTGTTCCTGTATTATGTTCATTTTTATTTTCGTGCATATTAGTTTCCCTCCTGTTAGTTGCAATCAAAAAAAGACGATAGAGTTTTATTTCTACCGCCTTTCACAAGTCTTATAGCTATTCATTTAATAACGCTTTACCATTTACATATTAAATTTTCAAATCCTTATTGTTCAGCATTCCACCAAACATCGTATGATACATATCCTTGGAAGATTCCTCTATCTTTGTAATACTTGATATTTTATTTCCTGCATCTTTTGATGAAGCTCCGCAAAGATAAAAGGCTTCACTGTCTGTTCCATAGTCAATGGCAATATATCTATCGTGATACTTTTTACCTGCAATTTTCATCTTCAGATTGATATTAGGGTAATCTTTTCTAAAATCGTTTAGGATATTTTTTGTCAGCATATCCTTGTTTTTCACATTGTCGCTAAAGACTATAATTTCAACATTGTCTTTTGCAGCCCTTAATAATTCTAAGGTTTTCAAGCCTATATAGTTGTCTATCACATAAATACTTTTCTTTGCAGACTTATATATTTTGGTATAGGCAACATCTGCTTCAATCTTATCTCCGTTCATTAAAAGGAAATGCTTGTATGTGTCCGGATCTATAAAATTATCCATAACCTTTTTCAAATCTTCTTTTGTAGCCATTTGCGACTTTATTTCAGCTATATCCTTTGTGTTTTGATTTATCTGTACTGCTATTTGTACCAATTCTTTTGAGCTAATAAAATCTTGATTTTCGATTATAAAGTCTTTCATCTGCTTAAATGTTCTAATTAAGGCTCTACTTTGCCTAATCGCAAGTTCACCTCTTAATACCGTCATAAGCATATAAATACCTTGTTCTGTAAAGGCATTTGGTAAGTATCTTGAACCGCCCCAACTTGAGGTGAAATTTTTGCACCTCAAGTTTTCAAATTCATTCTCGGTCAGTTGAAACATAAAATCTTCGCCTTCAAACTTCTCAATATTGTTTTTCACCTGTCTATTAAAGTTTTTTGTTTCATAACCATATATTTCAGCTAAATCTGCATCAAGCATTACTCTTTGCCCACGAATAAGATATATTTTTTCTTGTATAGTTTTATCATCTACAATAACTATCTCTTTATTCTCTTCTGCCATGAAATGCACCTCCAACATTATCTAAATTCTTTTATATTTTTCTACTCCGCCTTCAGCTTTTCCGATGTGTTCCACATTTTTTACAAGTCTCTTATTTACATTTTCATAAAACCATCTGCCAATCAATGCCGGCGGTGTTGCGATTAACTCTCTCAAAACAAATTCTTTGCCCTTCGGTAAAGAGCTAATTTTGTTTAATAAGGTAGTATATAGGTCAGCATAGCTTGTATTTTCTTGTAAACTGCTACACTTACAATATTCAGTAACGCTTGGGAAACCTCCCTCTATTGCTTTTTTAGTTAAAATTTCAAGTTCTTCATCGGTTACAGTAAATTGAATTCGCATTTATATATCCTCTCCTTATAACTGAGTTTATTACCATATCACTATCATTTTATCATAAATTCGATATTTTTTTCATACTGCAATTTTAAGCCCTATTTTACACTTAGCTATAGTCTGATACCTATTTTATCATTAACGCTCTAAAAAAGCCTCTCCACCGTCTTATATGAGATTATAAATGTTCCCCCTTGTCATAATCTTCAAGGGTATATACTTTTGATTTATGGCTTTCTTTTAATTTACCTTTATCTTGCTCATACCAATGAACTAAGGTCGCATAATGATCTTTATAGTTTCTTCCCGTGCTTTGCATATAGGTTGACAGCTTCTCTATCATTTCTTCCCTATGACCTTGCATTTTATCCTTTAACTTCCCATATTCTTCATCGGTTAAGGAAACATTTTTATATTCTCCATAAAGGTTGGGGGATATTTTTTCTATCTCCCCCTCTTTTTCTAACTCTATATCTATCTCTTTATCTATCTCTATATCTCCGTTGCAGTTTTGTTGCAAAAGGTTGCAAGGTGTTGCACCAGTGTTGCATTGCAACGCTTTTTGTCCTCTCGATTTTCTTGAACGCCTTGTAGAAGCTGTTTCTGAACCTATAAGACTTGGAATTTCTGTTAAAAAATACTCGTCATTTTCTGTAATTATCTCCATCAATCCTTGTGCTACAAGATAATTTACTATAACCATTACATCATCTTCCGTTTCATCAATCGTTAAGGCAAGCTCTTTGATAAAGTCTGTTTCTACTCCATCATAATACAGCTTCCCACTATCTTTTAAGCTAAGTAAAAGCAATTTAAGATAAATGATTGTATAGGTATCTCCTCCTGATATTTTTCTTAGCCTTTTGATTCTCTTATCTGTAAAAAAATCTTCTTTCAATTTTAACCAATAGTATCTTCTGTTGTCTGCCATTTTTATCTTTCCTCCCCTTTATTTTTATAATTTTCTTTAGCCTTTTCCTTGGCTTTTTGTTTGTACTGCCTCTTTATTTCCTCTTGCTCTTGGAATTTTTTCAGTTGTGCAATTACGCTTGGTTTATCTCCTCTCTTAATTGCCTTGTCTATCTCTATGGATAAATCTATTCCATACTCATCATTGACAATCTTTACTGCATATTTGATATGGTCTATCTGCTTAAATTCATCTTGTACTTTAGCTTTATCTTCGCTTAAGTCTTGTATCTCTTTTTCAAGGCTTGATATTTCTTTCTGCCAATCACTCGACTTTATAGCTGATGTTCCAGTAAATTTTTCTATAGTCTTTCTTGCTTTTTTGTAGTTTTCAATTTCATCTTTATGTGAATTGTAAAATTTATCTTTAAGAAAAGTTTTATCTTTATATTCCTGATATACCGCCTTATTTTCTTTGATGATGTCTGCACAAATAAAGCAACGATTTAACTCCTTTATTCTTTGGGTTTTGCTTTGAATATCTTCACTTATCTTTTTACTTTGCTTTGCCAGTTCAAAAACTTTTTCTTGTAGGTCTGCTATGGTTTGAAGATGATTATCTTTTAGATAGTAGATTGCTTTTACAAATCTCTTTAGGTCTGCATTTCCCTTTTTTATCTGTCCATAGTAGGATAGATTTTTTGTTTTTTCTCCCTGTATTTCGTTGTAGATAGAAATATATTCATAAAGGTTAAAGAGTTCTGCTTTGTTCTCCAGTTCATCTTTCTTGGTCTGTTTATACCCATCGTATTTTGCTTGCAGATTTCCAAGTAAAGAGTCTATCCAAGAAGTGATTTCTTTTATCTTGTTCTTGATAGCTTTTACTAAAGAGTTATATTTTTTAATTTCTCTATTGATATTTCCCTTATCCGTTTCAATGCCTTTTCTTTCTAAGGCACTTGCACTTGCTCCCATATGAATGGTTGGGATTTCTTCTATCCCTTGCCTTTTGTAGGAACGATGATCCACTCTCTTTTCTTGATGATTTTTTTCTAAATACTGATTACAAAGTCTTGCAAAATTCTCTCGCCATTTCTCTGCATTTCCTTTATCGTTCCAATCCGTCAGTTCTATTTTCCTTGTTTTGTAGTTTCCACTTTTTAGTTTTATCTTTTCTCCGTTTTCATCAAGAACATATTCTTTTTTGCTTTTTGCCTGCCACTCTCCTTTTTCATTTATTGGTCTAAGGGTAGTCATAATATGAGCATGGATATTATTATTTTTTTCATCACTTTCATCATGGATTGCAAGGTCTGCTATCATTCCTTTTGATACAAAATTTTCTTGTATGAAGTCGGTAATGAGGTTTTTGTTTTCTTCAAAGGATAATTCTTTCGGTAAGGCAATAATGAAGTTTCTTGCAAGCTGTGCATTGCTTGCTTTCTCATTTAGTTCAACACTGTTCCATAAGGTAGTTCTATCTTTTAATGCTATAGGGACATTCTCCGGTAAGAAGATTTCTGAATGTAAAAGTCCTTTTTTATTGTGGTAGTCATGAACTTCTCCGTCCCATTCATTTTTGATTTTCTCGCAAGAGATATATGCTGCACTTGCAACTGCCGATTTACTTTTTCCTCTACTTATCATGGAAATACTAAAGTGAAATGTTTCTGCCATCTTCATAAGCTCCTTTCATTTTTTTGTTTATTTTTCATATAAAGAAAAAAGCAGACAGGCTATTGTTTGTATCTTTTCCTATCTGCTTTATCCGTATGTTTTTATTAAGTTTTGGATTTTCAAAGACTTGCTAAAATCCCTTAGTTTTTCTAAGGGCGCAATTATACACCCTAAAGGGTGCTTTGCGTTCTGCGAAGCTTTTTGCCCTTGCAGGGAGCTTCTGAAAAAACTAAGGTTTTTTATTCTGTCTACTCGATGTCTGTTTCATCTTCCATATCTTTTCCATTTATCATTTCTTCATAGGCTTGTCTGTATTCTTCTGTGTGAGTAGAAATATTTAATAGCTTTTCTATCTCCTCATTGGTAAACATTAGAGAATTTTTAACCACTCTTTCTACTATCAAGCCTCTTTGTATAAGCCTGTGATTTCTTCTTTTTCGTTCCTTTTCATTTGCAAGTTTTTCTAATTTCTTGCCTTGATTTTGTAATTGTTTCAGCTTTACATCGCACTTTTCTCTTTCTTCCTGAAGTTCAGAAATTTGTTCCTGTACTTCCTGTAATGTTTTTTCTTTCTTCATTTTTAATTCCTCCGTTTTGGTATCTGCTTGTTTCCATAAAGAAAGGTTAAGCACCTTTTTTGACACTTAACCTTTCCAAGTTTTTAGATTTTATCTTCTAAAATCTTTCTCAGTTTTTCTAAAATCCTATCCCTCCTCCCACTGATTGCTTGATGTGTAACTTTCTCTCTTCTGCTGATTGACCTTAGACTTTCTTCTTTGTAGAAGATGGCTTCCATTAGTTCTCGTTCTTCTTTTGTAAGAGTATTTAATGCTTTATGAAGTTCTTCAATTCGCATTTTTACTTCTACAATTTTTTCTAAGTCTATCTTTTCATCTATGATGTTATCTACAAAGTGTCCATCATGATCCAGTGCCGAAAATGGTATTACATTATGCTTCCAATCTTTTCTTTGGAGATACTTTTCATGCTCTGTTATCTTCCAATAGGCTTTGTAGACTTCTTCACTTACAGGTACGGCTTTGCCTTTTACATAAAGGTAATATTCTTTCTTTGCCACTTAGTCATCCTCCTTTTTAAGTTCTCTGTTTTGGTTTTGAGAATAAAAAAGGAGGACTTCTACACTTTGGCGTAAAAAGTCCTCTCGGCTTAAAAACTAATGTTTTATATAATTTTCTATTTGGTCGTTTCTGGTAAAGTATTATTGCTATGTGTAAGCAATTCCAAGAATAAAAAAGGATAATTATATCGTTCTGTGAAAACCGAAACTATAAGTTTTGACATAATTATCCCTCCATTATTTTCCCTCCTAAGTAAATTTATTATTAAATCACTCCTGCTTTTTCAAAATGCTTTTTGAGTATCTTTGTTGCAACGAATGCTCCTATGCAAGCAAGAACAAATGTTATCAAGGCAAAGCCTACTGCCCATGAAACTTTGAAATAAGATAATGCTTCATTTATTTGTGCTTCACTCATTTTCCATTTTGATGCTCTTTCCACAAAAGAAGCTGTTCCGAATAAAATCACAGGAATTACTGTCCCTAAAAAATCCGCTAATGCAAATATCCCATATCCAATAATCATTCGTCCCTTGCTCTCATAATTTCCTATAATCAAATCACATATAATTCCACCGATTACAGCAAAGACTGCATGAGGCAAATGTCCTCCTGACAATGCAATTAAACCAAGAAGCGTTCCTGATATTGTAAATACGCCCTTCTTTTTAACTTTCAAAGCCATAAGGATATAAACGGTAGCAGCTACCATAAAGCTAACTCCTGAAGCAATAAATCCTCCAATCACTGTTGTTGCCATAGCAAATGCAACCGCCATGTATATGACAATTCCAATTGCATTAAAGATTCCGATTGTAATAAAATCACGACCATTTAATTTGTTTTTCATAAAAGTCCTCCTAATAAATTTTCTGTATTACTATCACAAGAGCAATCATCAAAGCTCCTAATAGTCCAATCAACAAATCCGTTGTTCTAAACCTCAATTTTGTTAATGTAACCCTGTTCTCATCACTATCAAGTCCTCTAATGAGTGCTGAAGCTGACAGTTCATCTGAAATCTTAATCATTCTCATTAAAAGCGGAACAAGCGTATATTCAATATATTTAATTGGATGTAGCAAGGGAAAAAATCTACTTGTTACGATTCCTCGAATCTTCATATTCTCTTTTAATGCCTTGAGTTCTATTTTTATAGTTGGTACAAACCTAAGCAAAACACTAAAAGGTATACCAATGCTTCTTGGTACTTTCATTCTATTTAATGCTTCAAGCATTTCACTTACACTTGTAGTCTTTGTTATATATCCACCAAACATAGCAATTAAGGTCATCCTTGATGCAAAGTAAATAAACATATATATTGCAAATACGATACTTGCTTCACAAAACTTTCCAAGCCATAACTCTATGCAGTATAAAATCACAAAAAACAAAATAAAGCGTAATGCTCTTTTCCACATACTGCTGTATACATACAGAAAAAAGGCAAAGAGAATCAGTCCGAAAAGTAGAATTGTATCGCTTATAAAAAAGCTCGTAAATCCAACAATTGGAAGTAGAGTAAGTTTTATTCTCGGATCGACTGTTTTTCTATCCATCAAGTTATCTACCTCCTCTCATCTTGTCCAATATGAGAATTTTATTACTTTCACTCATATTCAAAACACTTTCTATTTTTCCATCTCCCATTACCCAGAGCTTACTCACTGTGTTCGCTAAAAACTCAAAATCATGACTTATCACCAAAACTGTTGTTCCATTTTTTAATTGTTCTTCAATTAATTTTGCCACTGAAAGCATTGAGTCTTTATCACAACCTGATGTTGGTTCATCATAGATAAAAACTTTTGCCTGTTTCATCATTCCACAAGCTATTGTGAGTCTTTGTTTTTCTCCTCTTGATAAAGCAAACGGATGCTTATCAATGTATTTATCTAAGCCAAGTACATTCAAAATAGACTTTGCCTTTTGAGTATTTTCTTTTTTATCTTTACTTGAAATACCAAGCAGCATTTCATCAAGTACACTTTCCGAAAACAACTGATAGTCTGAATCTTGAAAGACAAAATATGACATATCCATTAAATCTTTATGATTAAGCGAATTATCTTTCCCCGTCCATATCTTCCCCTCTTTTATCTTCTCAAGTCCTGAAATCACTCTTGCAAAGGTAGTTTTTCCGGTACCATTTAAGCCGATAAGACCAATGGCTATTCCGCACTCCATATTGAAATCAAGATGATTTAAGATGTATTGATTTTGCTTATTTCCAACCTTAGTTGCACTTGGGTAACAAAATTTCAAGCCTTTCCCACTGATACTTTCATCATTTAATTGATATAAATCTTTCTTCTCACTTATCCTGTATTCTTTTAATTCAAGAGTTCTTAGTCCATTATCATCCCAAAACTTCCCTTCAAGATGGATAACTTCTTCCCGACTCAAGTCCTGTGCAATCTCTCCATCTTTAACCAAAAGAAAACGGTCAAATAAAGATTTTACATAGTACAAACGATGTTCAATTAGAACAACAGTTGTTCCCTTTTTCTTTAATTTTTCCAAAATTAAAAATAGGTCAAATGTTGCTTTCATATCCAAATTTGCTGAAGGCTCATCTAAAATTAAAACTTTCGGATTCATTGCATAGATGCTTGCAATAGCTATCTTTTGTTTCTGCCCGCTTGATAATTCAAAAACAGATTTTCCTTTCAGTTCCTCAATATCCAGCTCTGCATATACTTCTTCTACTCTCTGTTTGATTTCATATCTTGATTTGCAGATAGTTTGAAGCCCAAAAGCTATTTCTTCATCTGTCGTTGTCGTGAAAAATTGACTTCTTGGATCTTGAAATACAGTACCTACAATACGCCCTATTTCATGAAGCGATAATTTGCTTATATCTTTTCCGGACGCAAAGGCTTCCCCTTTCATTTTGCCTTTGTAATAATGTGGAATAAGACCATTCATCACACTTCCAAGAGTACTTTTACCACTTCCACTTTTCCCTGAAATTAAAACAAATTCACCTTTTCTAATTTCAAGATTGACATTTTTTAAAGCAGTTCGTCCATCTTCCCATTCATAATAAACATTTTTTAGCAAAATCATGGTTATACCTCATACTGAGCTTTCCATAATTTTGTGTAGTAACCATTTTTTGCAAGAAGTTCACCATGCTTTCCTTTTTCAAGTAAATTTCCTTTTTGAAATACGAGAATTTGGTCAGCTTTTTGAATTGTTTTTAAATGATGAGCCACTACAAGTACAGTTCTATTCTTTGCAAGTTCTGTAATAGCATCCTGTATCAAAGATTCATTTACAGGATCAACATTACTTGTCATTTCATCAAGAATTAAAATCGGTGCATCTTTTAGAAAAGCTCTTGCAATAGATATTCTTTGTCTTTGTCCACCTGATAAAATTCCTCCATTTTCGCCAATATCAGTTTCATAACCTTTTGGTAAACTCATAATGAAATCATGTATTCTTGCTTTCTTTGCAGCTTCAATGATTTCCTCTTTTGTAGCTCCTTTTTTACCTACTCTGATATTTTCTTCAATCGTGTTATCAAACAATTGAACATTCTGCATGACAATGCTAATACGGTCTAAAAGCTCATCATAAGGAATATCCCTTATATCAATTCCTCCGAGTGTAATTTTTCCTTTATGCACATCATAAAATCTTAGAAGTAAGTTGGTTATAGTGGTCTTTCCACTACCTGATTCTCCAACTAAGGCTGTCATTGTTTTTTCAGCAATAGAAAAGCTCAATTTTTCCATTTTAAATTCATCTTTTTCATAGGAAAATCCAATGTTATCAAAAGCTATATCATTATCTTTCGGAACAATTCCATTCACTTTATCCGGGATTACATCTGCATATAAAATTCTTGAAAGTCTTTCGTAACTATCTACCGCCGAAACATAGTTCATATAGTGTTGTTCCATAGAAGCGAACGGCTTATAAAACTCTTTTGAAATTACCGCAAAGATAATAAAATTAAGCACATCGAGATTTCCCTTTATAACAAGTATTGCTCCTGCAATTAAAAGAACTAAATATCCAATATCCAGTAAAAAACCAAATATAGATAACTGTTTTGCCTTGAATCTTGAAGCTGCTTTACTTGTTTCTCCGAACTTTTTCGTTTTGTTCATAAGCTCATTATCTAAGATCTTATTGTTTGAAAAACTCTTTAGTACAGGTATTCCTCTAACATATTCAACAAATAAGCTAACCATATCAAGAAGTGCTGAGTTGTTCTGATTTTCTATTTTTTCAGATTGCTTAATTGTCAGATATAGAAAGATAAGTGCAATCGGAACAGATACAGCCATAATAATAGCAAGTTTGAAATCAATACTTGCAAGACCAACAAATACGACTGCACCTATCAAAAAATCACCAAACATTCTTGACCACATGTGTCCTACAACAAGGGACATATTATCAACATCTTTGTGTAAAATTGTATTGATCTCGCCCAGTCTTTCGTTGGTATAAAATCCTAAGCTGAATTTTTTTAATTTGATAATCATGCGTTCTCTGATTTGCTGAACAATATCAAAACCTGCACTATGCTTTTTCATATCTGCAACCATATTACAAATACCTTTGAACACTACAAGTAATCCAATCGCAATAAAATATTTATATAGACTTGCTAAGCTCGTTCCATCGAATATTTGGAACAGTATAGAAAATACGATCACAATCATAGCTATGGAGCTTAGTCCATAAAGGGCAAAGAATACACTCGATATAATCAAATCTCTCTTGCCAGTTTTTGTAAGTAGTTTTAACATTTCTCTAAACATTTTCTGTTACCACCTCTTTCAAATTCCATCTATCTACCTTGTTCTGTGCTTCAACCATATCCTTATAAAAATCACATCTTTTCATCAGCTCTTCATGGCTTCCTGCATCAAGAACAACACCCTTATCCATAACAATAATTTGGTCTGAATCTCTAATCGTATTTAGATGATGAGCAATTGTAATGATGGTTTTATCCTTGCTTAAATCGTCAATTGCTTCGCCGATAAGTCTTTCATTTTCACTATCAACAGCCGCCATTGCTTCATCTAATATTAAAATCGGTGCATTTTTCAGTATCATTCTTGCTATAGAGATTCTTTGTTTTTCTCCACCGGATAACTTAACTCCCATTTCACCTACTCGTGTTTCATATCCATTTGGCAATGCTGAAATAAAATCATGGCATCTTGCTTTTTTAGCAGCTTCTATGACTTCTTCTTTTGTTGCATTTAGTTTTCCAATTGCTATATTTTCAAAAATACTTAAGTCAAAAAGGATAACTTCTTGTTGCACACTACCAATCAGCATTGAGATATTTTCTTGACTATATTCTTTTATATCTTTTCCATTTATCAGTATTTGTCCTTCATCTGCATCCCAAAATCCCATAAGCAAATTAGATACCGTACTCTTTCCACAACCGCTTGCTCCTACAAAGGCGTTCAAACTATTTTTCTTAAAATTCAAATTGATATTTTTAAGCTCAAAGCTATCTTTTCCGTATGCAAAATTCACATCTTTAAATTCTATGTTTCCAAATTCTAAACCTTGTTCTGTCTTTTTGTTTGGAAGTGGAACTGTTAATACTTTCCCTATCGCCTTTAACGCTTCCTTAAACACAATAGAAAAATGTTGCAATGTAGCTGTCTTACTTATAGAAGCAGTAAAAGCAGACGATAAAATAATGGCAAGGATAAAATTAGGCGTTGTAATATTTCCATGATAAAGAAATATGCTTCCCAAAATCATGACAATAACCACTCCAATTTCCATAAATATGTCAATGAGTCCCATTGGAATTGTAACCATCCCCATGCTCTTTTTAACCCAGTAAATATATTCTCTTGCCGTTTTTAATGTTCTTTCACTAATTTCCTCTTCTTTAGCAAAAGCCTTAATCACAGAAATATTTTTTACATATTCCATTAGCTCTTCTCTCATTCTGTTTTCATGATTGAAGTAAATCGCAAAGTTTTTATCCATTGTTTTCTGTGAAAGAACTTTTACCAAATACATGAGTGGAACTCCGGCAATCATCCCAAGAGCAAGACGCCAATCCACAAAAATCATAGCTACAAAAATAATGGTAGGCAGAAGTGTAACTGCCATTATTTCAGGAAGACCATGGGCAAGGTATACTTCCACTTGCTCTACATCATGTTGAACAATGTTGGTAAGCTCTCCTGTATTATGTTCTTTAAAGAATCCCAAACTTAGTTTTTTCAGATGACCGATAATATCTAACCTAAGTTCTGTTAATTTTTCGTATGCTTTCTCATGGGCAACCTTTGTTGCAAAATAATAAAACACTCCTTTTAATACAAACGATATAAAGATTCCCAAGAATATATACTTTAAATTACCTTCGTTAATATTGTTTGTGATTAAAGAACTAATCAAATATACAAGTAAGATTTGTGGTATCAAATCAAATACTATTTTTAAAGCAAGAAGTGAATTGGATAAACTATTTTTCCCAATCACTTTTTTCCTTAATTCTTTTTCCGGCATGAACAACTCTCCTTTCAAAATTGAATAATATTGAATTTTAATTCAGTATTAAGGTTTAAAGTAAGACTTTGCTGATTACGCAAAGTCTATTTTATCCGATCACTATATTTTTTTAAATTACTGTATCAGCAAATCAAAAATTATAGCACAATCTTTTTCCATTTTCTAATCTTAGTTCTAAACGTTCCAAAAGGGGCAACCGTATTAACATGAATAAACTTATAAACTTCCCATGTCGCTGTTTTAGTAGCTTCATCAGCCCATTTTCTCATATGCGGTTGAAATAATTCTTCTTCACTTAGTGTATCAATCATTGTATAGATAGATATAATATTTTCTTTCAATCGTTTCTTTAATTCTTCTATCGATAAATGAGCATAAGTATCGGTAAACCACTGATATAATTCTCCAAGTTGATTCCATTTAAACATATCCGACGGTGTCTTTACTTCAAAACCGTTTTTCTCATCTTTTTCCCATTTCAAAACTAATGTTGTCCATCCGAGTTGATAAGCAAGATTTTCTGCTGGTGTTCTGTCAACTTCAGGGACTCTCTTATCTTTGAGAGATTCAGGAATAATATCAAATTCAGAAATATACTTTTCAAAACTTTTATTTATCTCAGATTTCAGTTCTTCTTTATCTTTATATATCTTCAAAATATCTCCTCCAAAAATTTAAATTTATCGCATTTAAATATCAAATCAACTTACAATGATTCCACTCCCTTGTAATAACACTTTGCAATAAGTTTTAGCATATCTTTTGCCCACTTTTCACTTTGATAATGCCTTGCTATTTCAAGAAGTCCCTCTGTAAAGTTACTGGCTAAAATATGGGCAAGCATTGGATCATATTCCTGTTTCGATTGTCTTTTTAAACTTACTTCAATATGAACCTGCATTTGCGATATAAGTTTTTGTTTTGCTTCTGTATGCTTTGTACCTGAGCTTTTATCCATTAAAATAATTAACTTCTTACGATCTTTTAAAAGTTCATGAATATAATTTTCTCCAACTTCATCAAACCTTTCAGAAGCAGAACCTTTTTCCAAAGATTCTTCCTCATTAAAAGCTGACTCGAAGTTTATATAAACAGAACTTACTACTGCATCAAACAAAACTGCCTTATTTTTGAAATAGGTATAAATTAGTGCCACAGGAATATCTGCTTCTTTTGCAATTTCTGTTAATTTGGCACCTCTATAATCCTTTTTATAAAATACTTTTTCTGCTGCTTCGAGTATTCTATTTCTAACTTCTTCTTTTAATACTTGTGCCATAGCACACCTCTTTCTATTCCAATACTGAATCTACATTTAATAATAAATTAAAATTCAATATTTGTCAAGATAGATTTAAATATTTGTTTTTATATACTCACTCACCGGTATCCCCACTCTTTTCAAAACCTTTATTTTCTCCTGTTTCTTCTGTTCTCTTCTTGCCTTATATTTATCTTCATACTCTTTCTGTTTTCCACTCGCTTTACGCTTTAGGTAATTTTGATGTAGCTTGTCTTTTCTTTCTTCGATTTTTCTTTCTTCTTCCTCAAGTTTTTGTTTTTTTTCTTCGCTTAACTCCGCCTGTGGTAGTTCGTAATTACCTATGAAATTAAAGTAAATTTCTATCTTTTGCTTTGATGTCTGACTTCCTTTTCTATCTCTTTCATGTACGATAATCTTTTCTACAAACTCATTTATCATTGTAGTTGTAAGTTCATCAAAGTTTTCATAACGACTGATAAGAGATATAAATTTTCTTGCTCTGTCTGTTTCTTTTTCATATCTTGATACCTGCTGCTCTAAATCTTTGATCTCTTTGCTTAAAGTTATCTGCTCTGTTTCATATTGATTGTTTAGTATCTCATATCTGCTATTTGGTATTTTGTTAAGGATCATATCTTCGTAAATTCTGCACATAAGTCGTTCGAGTTCCCTAAGTCTGTTTTGGCTTTCCGTTAATCTTACCTTTTTCTTTTCTATCTCTATTTTTTCTTTTTCTTCCATTTCATTTTGAATGGAACAGATAAAGGCTTCATTATCTTCATCAAGGTATTTTTTAATATCTTTTAGTGTGTCTTGTATTAAATTTAAGACTACTTCCGCTTTTATTCTGTGTGCTGATGGACAAAGCATGCCACAAGGTGTTTTAGTATAGGCACTGCAAGTGTAATAGGGTATATTTTTGTAATTGCTTGTTCTATGAACATACATTTTACTTCCACAATCTGCACAATACATCAGTCCTGTGAGTGGGTGATATTCTCCCCAACCGTCAGGATACCTTTTTACATTTCCTCTTATCCTTTGCACATTGTCAAAGGTTTCTTGATCTATAATTGGCTCGTGTGTATTTTCAAAAATAAGCCAGTTATCCTCGGATACATATTTGCTTTTCTTGTCCTTGAAGTGTTTTCTTGTTTTGAAATTGACTGTATGTCCCAAGTATTCCTGTTTCTTTAAAATGCTTGCTATGGTTGAGCTGCACCAACGATAGGGATGTTCAAAGTTTTTGCTTTGATATAGTCCATAGCCTAATTTCTGTTGATGATAGGCTGGTATATCTACTTTTTCACTCTCCAATATCTTTGCTATTCGATACGGACCATTTCCTTGCATGGTCAGGTTAAATATTCGCCTTACTATCTCTGCTGCTTTTTCATCTACTATCCACTTGTTTTTATCTTTTTCATCTTTGATATAGCCATAAGGCGGTGTACTTGCAGTATGTTTCCCACTTTCGCCTTTTGACCTGAAAGTCGATTGGATTTTTCTTGATGTATCTCTTGCATACCATTCGTTCATGATATTTCTAAAAGGGGTAAAATCATCTTCTCTGTAAAAACTATCTACATTGTCATTGATAGCGATTAGTCTTACGCCCTTTTGTCTTAGTATCTCCATACATTGACCGACTTTGAGATAATCTCTGCCAAGTCTGCTCATATCTTTTACAATGATACAACCAATATTTCCTTGATTGACTCCGTTCATCATTGCCATAAATCCCGGTCTGTCAAACTGCGTTCCACTGATTCCATCATCTGTAAAGTGAATGATGTTTGACAAATTATTTTTGCTTGCGTATTCTTCCAATATTTTTTTCTGATTGATGATAGAGTTACTCTCTCCTTGCAGTTCATCATCACGACTTAATCTCTCATAGAGTGCTGTTATCTTTTCAAAATTCCTCATTTTTACCCCCTTTCTCTTAATTTTTCAATAAAAAAAGAATTAAGAAGTACATATTTCACTAAAATAGTGATTAAGTGTTCTCCTTAATTCTATTACTCCTGCTGCAAGCTTATATTTCTTATATTGCTTTACCGCAAAGTGCGTAGGCTCTTTCTTTTCCAATGCTTCAAATAGTCTATCAATGGGATTCATATAGGTTTCATCATCTTCTCTGACTTCTGAAGCATCTATCATATCCAGTAGTGTCGCAAAGTTCTTTTCTTCTCTTGGAGCTTCATAAAAAATATAACCTATCAAAGCCGTATAGTAGAGTTTCTCGGCTTTCACCCAAAAATCTTCACCTGCTTTTTCACCCTCTCCCTTAGTATTTGCAATGATTGTCTGTACCAATTTAAGTATGTCTTTTTCACTTCTGAGATAGGCGAATGGATTGTACTTCATACTCTTTTTAAAGTTGATGGTATTTAAGATTTTTATCTCATAGCCATTATCTTCAAGCATCTTCCCACACTCAATGACTATTGTTCCTTTTGGATCTGTTACGCAATATGACGAGTGCATTTGCATTAGGTTTGGCTTTACATAAAATCTTGTTTTTCCGGAGCCTGAACCGCCAATAACAAGTACATTCTTATTTCTTGCATACTTTGGATTAGCAGGTCTACCATTCATAGTTAATCGTTCCGTTTGAGTAAGCAAGATATTGTTTTGGAACTTTTCATCCACATACGGCTCTATATCTTTTCTCGTTCCCCATCGTGCTGATCCATACTCTTTCCCTTGTCTGAACTTTTTTGCATTTTTGCCTTTGGTATAGACAATAAATTTAATTATAGCTGCCACTCCTACGCCCATTAAAATGTCAGAAGGATGAATACTTGGAATAAAGCTCATGGTATTAAGCTCTAATATTCCTTGAAAGATTTTATCTATTACATCGCCACCTATATAGGCTCTTACATGATGAGAAAATATATTGCCAACATAGAAAAATGCAAGATAGGGAGTATTCTGCTTTAGAAACTTTGCCTTATCTTGCACCTTAAATAAGCCTTTGATGTCTTTTAGTATCTTATCTATCATAGGCTCTGCTCCTTTTGTTTATTCTTAACTTTATCTTTAGAAACAGTGTTCTTTGCCATCTCCTTAAACTTCTCAATATTCTTATGGATAGATTCCTTTCTTTCCGTTTTCTTTTCAGACTGTGCTAATGCGTGCTTAAAGGCTCTATCCATCACTTTCATGTCTTTTGCCTGAAAGAATACGGAGTATTTTCCGCTTTCCTTATCTTTCATTACTGAAAACTTTACCCCATACCGATTAAGTTCCTTTTTCAGTTCCTTCAGCTCTGCTTCTTCTACCGGAATTTCTTCAAGCTGTCCCTTTTTTACCATATCTTTTAGCTTTACTTCATTTCCGTTAGCATTAACCAGCTTTTCAAGCCCTCCGAGTTTCTCAGCCTCTTTCATCAGTTTCTTGAGTAAAGTCAAAAGAAGTTTTGCTGTTACTTTTCCGGCTTTAACCTCCATATTCAGCGTTTTTCTTGCAATTTCTTCATTGATCAAGTTCTCTCACCTCCCGTCAGTAACCTTTCTTTATTCCTCTTTAATTTTTCTTCCTGAATAACTTTCCTGTAATCTTCTCCAAGTACCATCACAGGAATACACATCTCAATAATTCTTGAGTAAATTCTTTGGTATTCCACACTCTCCGTGCAGTTTTCAATTTGGCTGTATGAAAGATTTGTGGTAAAGATTGTTGGTTTATGCTTTAAGTACCTGTTATTCACAATGTTATATACCTGCTCTTTTGCATAGCTTGTATCTCTTTCAATTCCTAAATCATCTAATATGAGAACGGAAGTGTTTACAAGGGATTCGATATATGCGTTTTTATCAAGGTCAAATCCGCCTTTTTGCAGTTCGTTGATTATCTGTGAAAAGTTTCTAATCTTAACGCTTATCTGATACTGTTCAATCAGAGCATTGGCAATAGAGCAGGCAAGATAGGTCTTTCCGCTACCCACCGAACCATAGAATAGGAGTCCGATATTTTCTTTTCTCATCAGCTCATAATCTTTTACAAAATTCTTTGCGATGATAAGGCTTTGATTTTCTTTTCCCTGATAGTTTTCAAAGGTATATGCCCATTGAATCATGGATGTGAAGCAGATACTTTTTAATCTCTCGATTTCAAGCTGCTTTTGTCTTTCTTTTTCTTTTGCTTCTCTATCTCTATCGCATTTACAAGCTGTCTTAAATATCATCTGCTTTCCGAAAAATTCTAATGCTTTTCCATCTTTTCTTTCATGGCACACTTTACAGTAGGCGTGTCCGTCTTTGATGTATTCTTTTTCAGGATCAAAGCTGTATTCCACATCTTCTATCATCACTTTTTCTAATTCTTTAATCATAAATGTACTCCTTTGTTATATTCCTCCCATGTAGGGATATTGGTTTTTTTCTTACTTCCCTGATCTTTATAGAACCAAGAAAGGATTGTTGCTTTATGGTCTTTATATGTCTTTCCGGTACTTTGAAGATAGGTTGATAGTCTTTCAATGTAGTTATCAAGCTCTCCTGCCATTTTTATTTGTAATTCTCCTATATCCTCATCTTTCAAAAAGACATTTTGAAATGTTCCAAGTCCGCTTTTCCCAAAACTATATTCTCTCTTACTATATTTACTCTTATTATTCTCTATATAGTTAGAGTCAACATTTTGAACTTCCTGAAGTTCATTTTCTTTACTTCTGAGGTTAAAATCTTTTACTTCTGAAGTTAAGTTTTTTGACTTCTGAAAGTCATTTTCTTTTACCGCTATTATGCTCATAAAATCTTTAACATAAATGACATTCGGCTTACCAAGTCCAAGCCTTACTCTTTCAATCAGTCCTATTCCTTTTTTGCTGTCTAACTCGTCCAATGTTTTTATAGCTGTCGGCTTTGAGATATTTCTTCTTCTCATAATTTCTTCAACAGTAAAATAGATAAATACTCTGCCTTCCTTGTCCACCCAGTTATTCTTAAAGGACATTCCTGTGCGTTTCAAAAGCATGGAGTATAGGATAATGGCTTCAGCAGACAGTCCCTTAAATTCTTCTCCGTCTACCAATATTTCAGGCACTTTTAGAAAGTTAAATCTTTCCGCTTCTCTGTTATAGAAATAGTCAAAGTCCATACAGGATCACCTCCCTCCTTAAAAATTTGCAAAGAAAAAGACGATAGTTTTTTCTTCTATCGCCTTTGGTAACCATTTTTATGAAATTTTTTAAATTGATTTTATTGCCTCATTGATACCTTGCAAAAAAGCTATAACTGCTGCACCAACCATCGGTATTCCATATGGACTAACCAAGAATCCAATAATCAATGCTTCTATTCCGATGGTAACTTCTTTTTGTAAGAAAGATGCTATTGCTCCAAATATGCAAAACATCATCAGCAAATATAGTAGGGCTGTTCCGATACCAAGTAGAAATGTCAGAAATGCTGTGAGGATACTTAACACCAAGCTAATTGGAAACAAGATTATTTTTATTATCCATCTCATCATTTAGTAGTCCTCACTTTCTAAAGCATTCTTTGTATCTCCACACACCATATCAATGCAAACATTCACATCAATATAATTTTTTAAGACTTTTTTTCGTCCTCCCTCTCCGTCTTCTACAAATACATAATGCTTGTAAAACTGCTTAAAATGCAGTATTTTCACGATTTCACTCTTTGTATCAACGCTATGCACTCCACATGTGTCGTTCTTGGAAATTGATCAAGTATCTCCACATCTTCTATTTCATATCCATTTTCTTTCATTATAGCAAGGTCTCTTGCTTGTGTTACTGGATTGCATGAAATATAGACAAATTTTTCTGGTTTTATATCAATTATCTTTTTAATTGCCTTTGGATGAATTCCCTCTCTTGGTGGGTCAAGGACAATTATATCTGCAAGGTCTTTTAATTCGTCTATCTTTTCTAGGACGTCTCCTACAATAAATTCGCAGTTTTCTATTTCATTAAGTCTTGCTGAGTTCTTTGCTTTTTCAACCGCTTCTTCCACTATTTCAATTCCATATACTCTCTTTGCTTTTTTTGAAAAGATTTGGCTGATGGTTCCTGTGCCTGAGTACAAGTCGAATACGGTTTTGTCGTGGATATCTCCC
This sequence comes from Lagierella sp. ICN-221743, assembly GCF_037890055.1. NCBI lineage: Bacteria > Bacillati > Bacillota > Tissierellia > Tissierellales > Peptoniphilaceae > Lagierella > Lagierella sp. ICN-221743. Next base: position 20,588 of record NZ_JBBKBD010000003.1, read on the forward strand.
GCCATGTTAAGCGCAATGGAGTAAAGTTTCTTTGCCATAATCGGGTTTGGTTGGAAGAATGAAAATGGACCTATATGAAATTTCAGTCCAAACATCTCTTCCACTAGGTAGCTATCTCCTAATAAAACTTCTACCTTATCTGCCTGTACCGAGTCAGACATGGAATCGTTAATGGTATGAAGCACGCTTTTTATTTTATCTTTTATTTCTAGCTCTTCTAAAGATTTTAAAAAATCTTCTTTGTAGAGCTCTCCCTGGGATGATGTTATAACATTAATCATGTAGGCGTCTTCGCTAAAGGAATATTTTAAAACCAAATGTCTTAAAAATCCCTTGTGGGTTTTTATTCTATAGAAGTCGAATTCTTTTTCCCTTGCGTACTCCTGAACCTTTTTACGTATTATTTCAAATCCTTCTGGGACGATGTTACAGTTTAATGTTGGTGTTATTTCATAAAACTTTCCCTTTGTATGCATTCCTAAAAAGATTGGTCCACCTATTTCTTGGTCGCCAAAGGAATATTCCATTTTATTTCTATAGTTCTTTATTGACTTTGCAGGGTTTTCTTTAATTTCACCATCATATAGCCCATTATAAAGTTTTTTTATTCCATCTACTTTTATTTTGATTTCATTTTCGTAGGAGATGGATTGATATGCACATCCGCCACATCTTCCAAATACATCGCAGGTTTCGTGAGTTTCCAGGTCAGATTTTTCTAAAACTTCCACAAGTTTTGCTTCAGTGTAGTTGTTTTTTCTTCTCTTTGGCAAAATCTTTACAACTTGCCCCGGGATTCCACCTTTGAATTTATATATTCTATCGTTATGCTTTATTATGGATTTGTTTGGAAATTCTGTTGATGCAATTGTTGCTATAATCTCTTTTTTCTTTCTCATCTCTTTTTTATATACCTTTCCATATTATTTCTAAATCCGTCTGTCTTCTTTTGTATATATGCAAGTATTCCTAATAGGAAAATTCCCTTTAGTGCTTGTGAAGCAGACATACTAATCCAAATTCCCTTTAGTTCAAAAAGCTTCATTAGGAAGTATGCCATTGGCACTCTCATTACATTGAACACAGCTGAGACCATTGCTGGATATCTTGTTAATCCCAGGCCGTTTAACATTCCAGAAACGCCAATCTCCTGTGACATTAGTATAGTTGTTGATCCTAAAATTAGTAGGTATATTGTTCCTTCTTGTATAACCCTTGGGTCATTTGGTGTAAATATTTTGAAAAGGCTCTTTGATCCAAGCATAAGTACTGCAGTTGCTATTATACCAATGATAAGTATAAGTTTTATACAAACCCATTTACCCTTTTCAAGTCTTTCGTAATTTTTTGCGCCATAATTTTGTCCAAAGAATGTGGTAAATGCTGTGGCAAATCCTTCTGATGACATCCATGAGATTGACTCTATTTGTGAACCTATTGCATAGGTTGCTAATCCTACCGTTCCGTATATTGCGATATATTTGTTTAGTTTGATGGAAACTAAGTTGTGTATAAGCGACTGGCCACATGGCGCTATGCCCAGTTTGAAAATCTCCTTTGCATTTTGAAACTCAATCTTTTTAAAGTAGTTGTACTTCATGTAGGCTTCCCTATATTTAAAGCCGATATAGATGTAAATACAAACTGCCAAGGCCTGTGCCAGTATTGTTGCAAGAGCGGCTCCCTTTATTCCCATTCCCTTTATTGGTCCAACTCCAAAGATTAAAATCGGGTCCATTACGATATTAAAAATAAGTGCAATTATTGAAGTCTTAAATGGAGTTTGACTGTTACCTTGGGAGTAGAAGTGGGAACTAAAAAATGGAAGTAAAAATGTAAATACTAGTCCAATGGATATGATTAGGTGATAGTCCAGTGCAAGTCTAAAAACTTCCTCTTCTAAATGGAAGTATCCATATATATGCTCTCTTCCCAATATAAAAAAAGTTGTTAAAAGCGCCCATAGCAAGATATTTAATTGAAAGCCTCCTATGGTTATCTTTTCTATATCATCTTTGTCATCTCTTCCATAGGCTTGGGCAAGTTCTACGGACATTCCCGTCTTTATAATAAGTGTGATTGCATTTGCCATCCACATAAAGAACCCAACTGTACCAACTGCTGCAACAGCATCTGTTGATAGCCTTCCAAGCCAAATCAAGTCCACAAGATTGTACGCCATTTGTATAAAGGCTATTCCCATAAGGGGCATTGCCATTCTCGCTATGGCTGTTTTTATATCACCTTTCATTAGGTTTTGTGATTTTAGCATATTATTCTCCTTACTCCTTATATAAAATAGTCTAAGTCTCTTGGTTTTCTGAAAAGTCTTATGTCTTTCCAATGTGAAGGTAATAGATTTCTATATGGATAATTTTGAAATCTGTCGTCTATTAAAACGCAATCTCCCCTGTCCTGTGCCGTTCTGATTACTCTACCTGCTGCTTGGCACACCTTGTTCATTCCAGGATAGATATAAGCGTATTCAAATCCTCGTTTGCCTCTTTCGTCATAGTAGTCTCGAATTAAATCCCTCTGTGTGGAAATTCCTGGAAGACCTACGGAAACTATTCCAACTCCCTTAAGCCTTTCTCCTGCTAGGTCTATTCCTTCTGAAAACACACCACCGAGCACAACAAAGCCAACTCTATTTGACTTTTGTGTAAAGAGACTTAAAAATTCTCTTCTTTCCTCTTCCGTCATAACTCTGTTTTGAACTGCAATATCTTTGCCATTTTTATCAAAGCGATTATAAATTTCTGTCATAAATTTATATGATGGAAAGAAAAGTAAAAAGTTTCCATCTCTATTTACATATTTTTCCAATGCCTTGGTAATTATGTCGTAATTTTTTTCTCTGTCTAAGTATCTAGTTGAAAGTGGAACAATGCCCGCTTTAAAGTAGTCGGGATTAAATGGTGATGGAAGTTTTAGTCTGTAATACGCTGAATCTTTACATCCAAACACATCCACATAAAAGTCCATAGGCGACAATGTGGCTGAGAAAAACACCGACGACTCTGCTCGCTTCAATATGTTTTTTAATATAGGCGAAGTGTCTAAACAGAGTAACTGCATAATTCTATCATCTTCCTCTGTTCTAATCAAGGTTCTGTAATTATCTGCATAGTAGTCGGTTATTCTAGAAAAATGTTTAAGTGTAAAATAATTTTCTAAAATTTTATCATAATTTGGCGCTTCTTTTTCTTTTGACAAAAACTTCTCCAACATTCGAAGCGTTATCTCTAAATTGTCTAAAAAATTTATGTTAATATACTCTTCTACAACTTCCATGGTTTTATTGTTAAGTTTAAAACTCTCTAAGTACTTTATAAGCTCTTCAATTTGCTTAACGATTTTATAATGCTTTTCTTCAAATAGATTTGTCATTTCAACAAGATTATTTAAGGAAAACTCCGCTGAATACATATCCCTTGCCCTGTCCACAAGGTTATGGGCTTCGTCAATTAAAAAAGTATAGTTTTCGACGGTAACATCAAAAAATCTCTTTAAGTACACTGCAGGGTCAAAACAATAGTTGTAGTCGCAGATAATAAGGTCAGAAAAGTTTGCCATATCAAGCTGAAACTCCATGGGACAGACTTTGTGCTTTCGTGCATATGAAAGTATGGTTTCAGTGTTTAACACATCTTCATGCTCATATATGTCGAATATGGCTTCGTTAACTCTGTCGAAATGTCCCTTTGCATAAGGACAGTCCTTGGGATTACATTTTATTTCATCATTTAAACAGATTTTTTCCTTCGCCGTAATTGTTAAAGTTTTAAGTTCCAATCCCCTATCCATTAGCCTAACCACCGCTTTGTTAGCTTCTTCCTTTGTTGTGGAGCGGGCGGTTAAGTAAAATATCTTGTCCGTCAATTTATTTCCCAGGGCTTTTATGGAAGGAAACACTGTGGACATGGTCTTTCCTATTCCCGTTGGTGCTTCCACAAAGAGCCTACTCCCGGTGGATATTACATTATAAACTGCCACTGAAAGCTCCCTCTGTCCCTTTCTATAAACTGGAAATGGAAATGTGGTGGATTTTATCTTTTCATCTCTCTTTTTTCTAAACTCAACTATCATAATGGAAAAGTCTAAGTATAAATCTAGCAAGTTTAAATAGAACTCCTCCAGTTCAAAAAAAGAAAAGTTCTTTACAATTCTCTTTATTTCACTATTTTCTACATTATAGTATGTCAATTGCAAATCTATATTTGAAAGCTCTTCCCTAATGCAATAAAAATATCCGTAACACTTTGCCTGTGCCCAGTGTAGTGGGTTTGTATTGTATTCTAGTTCCTTTAGAGGTCTTGTAGTGGTCTTTATCTCGTCAATTAGTGCATGGTCACCTTCTCTAAAAATTCCGTCAGCTCGCCCTTCTACTTTAAAAAGCATCTCTTTATGAAAGGTTTCGTTTACTAGGCGAACCTCTTTTTCATAATTCTTGCCATATTCCTTTTGAAGCTTTTGATGAATCCTTTGACCTTCCTTTAGTCTGCCTCTATCGGTAAAGGAGTTGTCAATGTCTCCACTTCTCATAACAAATTCTATTAAACCCCTAACGGATAATTTAAAATCTTCCATGTTTCCACCAAAAAACCTTCAACTTTTAAATTGAAGGTTCCCTATTTATCTTATTGAACTGTTCCAACTATCTCTTATAAATTTTATTATGTCCCTGTCGGTTCGTTTAGGATAGTCATAACCTAAAATTTCTCCAACCTCAAGACCTGCCTTTCTAAATAGCATGCATGCATTAAAAAGCGCCGTCCAAAGCGAGTCTGTTTTTGGAGTGGGATAAACTTCCATAAACTTTTCGTAGTGATCTTTTTCAAGATATGTTTTAAATGACTTAAAGCTTGGTCCAATGTTTACTGCAAAATCATATTTAGAACCGATATAGTAACAGGTCATTAAATTTAGTTCATGTCTTAATTTGTCGAATAGTATTGAGGCATAAAATAAATCGGATCTATTAATTGCCTTTGTTATTGACACTGCCTTAATAAAAAATTCATTACAGCATTGTAAAAATTCTTTTTGCGTTGGTTTTAGCTGTCTATACTTTGCATCGGTAATTTTTGCATTTGCAACAAGAGAACTATCTTTGTCAATATGAACCTTACACAAACTGTCGATGTTGATGTAAGACTGTAAATCTGTGCTTTTCATAAATGTGAAGTCCACTTTCGTAATATCTGGAAGTATTACAATATACCTTAATACATTTCCAAAGTGGTTGTTCATCATGTTTAGGCCTTGCTTTTTATGAAATATTACACCATCTTCAATAAGCTCTTGAAAAGCCTCCAACAGAGCAATCTCGTTAAGATCCTTTACTCCAATTATTATTTTAAAATCCGGCATGTCATCTTGTCTTAGTGAAAGATTCATTCTTCTACCGGTTTCTAAAAGTGCTGTTAAGTTTTTATCTCCAAGAACTACACGCATCACGTAGCTCATTAAATTTTCTTTATTCATAATCACACCTTTTTCATTTAGCTATCTTTATTTTAAATGATAAGCACAATTTAATCAAATTAAAAAAGTATTATGATTATTGATATTTCAAAGGAGATAACGATAAAAACCTTTGTGTTTTTTATTGTTATTTGAATAGATTAGAAGGTTACATGAACCTTTCTATTCTACAAAATTATTTTTCAATAAATTGGGTTTTATGATACAGCATTGAATTTATTTGTTATTTTCTCGTTGATTTTTTCAATTTAGTTTAATATCTTAAGGCTTATGTGATATAATAGTTTCAATTTCAATTAAAATGAGGGGAGAAAAATGAAAAAGTTAAAAAAGAATTTTACGGTTCTCTTAGGTGTACTTATTTTTATTAATTTTTTATTCACTTTTTCTAACGCTGTGGAGGTTGAAACCGACGGAGTGTTTAGAGTTGGAATGGAAGTTAATTATGCACCTTTCAATTGGACCCAAGTAACGGAAGAAAATGGCGCTTATGAAGTTGTAAATAGCCCAGGAGAGTTTGCAAACGGATATGACGTGGAAATGGCAAAGCGAATTGCCGACGGACTTGGTTTGAAACTTGAAATTGTAAAGATTGAGTGGGACGGTCTTATTCCTGCACTACAATCTGGAAAGATTGACGCAATAATTGCAGGTATGTCACCTACTGAAGAAAGAAAAAAGGAAATAGACTTTTCTTCAAACTATTACACTTCTGATTTAGTAATTGTAATAAAGAAAGGTTCTCCATATGAAGGAGCAAAATCTTTAAAAGATTTAAAGGGCGCAAAGATATCAGGACAGTTAAATACATTTCACTATGATGTAATCGATCAAATTGAAGGGGTTAATAAGCAAGAGCCTATGGATACCTTCTCTACTTTGATATTAAATACAAAGACATCAAAGATTGATGGATATGTTTCTGAAAGGCCAGGAGCGCTGTCTGCAGTAACTGCAAATAAAGACCTTACCTTTATAGACTTTGAAGACGGTCAAGGTTTTGAAGTAGATCCAGAAGATACTTCAATTGCTGTTGGTCTTAGAAAAAACACAACTCTTACTGACGATGTAAATGAAGTTCTTGATAGTATCTCTGACGATGAAAGGCAGGAGATAATGGCTGAAAAAGTTAAGTTACAAACTTCCGAAGGCACAGAGAAGGAAACTTCCTTCTGGGAAGATGTAACTTATATTTGGAATAACTACAAACCACTATTCTTCAAAGGGATTGGTATTACACTTGCCCTTGCATCAGTGGCAACTACAATAGGTTTTTTAATTGGACTAATAGTTGCCACAATAAAGAGCCTAAAGGTTTCTAAGGACGACAAAGTTAAGTATGTATTAAAGAAGATAGTTGATTTTATTTTATCTTGCTACATCGAGGTATTTAGATCAACACCGATGATGGTTCAAGCAATTCTATTCTTCTATGGACTACCATATTTGTTTAACATTCATACCGATGCAACACTAACTGCATTTGTCGTTGTTTCCATAAACACCGGTGCTTACCTATCTGAAGTTGTGCGTGGTGGAATAAACTCCATTGACTCTGGCCAAAGCGAAGGCTGTAAGGCCCTTGGTATGACCCATGGTCAAACAATGAGATATGTAGTACTTCCACAAGCTATTAAAAATATTATTCCTTCCATAGGTAACGAGCTTGTTGTAAACATAAAGGATACTGCCGTTCTTTCAGTAATCTCTGTAACAGAGCTATTCTTTATGGCAAGATCCGTGTCAGGAACTACTAACAAATACTTCCAAACATATGTAATCGTACTTATAATTTACTTTGTAATTACTTTTGCAATGACAAGACTAATAAGATTAATTGAATATAGATTATTCAAGCAATCTACATTTAAAATTTCATCAGTTACCGGAGGTGAAAATTAATGAGTACAATATTAGAATTAAAACATTTGAAAAAGAACTTTGGCGAAATCGAAGTTTTAAAGGATGTTAATTTAAAAATAGAAAAAGGCGAAGTAGCTTCCATAATCGGTCCGTCCGGTTCTGGTAAGTCCACAATGCTAAGATGTATAAATCTACTTGAAGAGCCTACCGGTGGCGAAATCCTATATCACGACAAGTCCATTCTTACTAAGGGATACGACCTATGTCAATACAGAAGCAAGGTTGGTATGGTGTTTCAAAGTTTTAACCTGTTTGAAAATATGACGGTACTTGAAAACTGTATCATCGCACAGGTAAAGGTTCATGGAATTAACAGAGATGAAGCATCAAAGACTGCACTAAAATATCTTGAATCCGTTGGAATGTTAGATAGAAAGGATGCAAAGCCTTCGCAGCTTTCCGGTGGACAAAAACAGAGAGTTGCAATTGCAAGGGCACTATGTATGAATCCTGAAGTGCTTTTGTTTGACGAACCAACATCTGCCCTAGATCCACAACTTGTAGGTGAAGTTTTAGAAGTTATGACGGATTTAGCTAAATCTGGAATGACCATGATTGTAGTTACCCACGAAATGGACTTTGCCAGGGATGTCTCAAACAGAGTATGCTTTATGGACAAGGGTGTAATCGTAGAAGAAAACAACCCACATGAACTTTTTGAAAATCCAAAGGAAGATAGAACAAAAGAGTTCTTACAAAGATTTATAAAATAGGAGGAATATGAGTAATTTCATACTTTTTGATTTAGATGGAACTATAACCGACTCCGGGGAAGGAATTAAAAACGCAATTAGATATTCAATTAAAGAGCTAGGGCTTAAGGACCAAAGTGACGAAGTGCTTAACACTTTTATTGGTCCTCCACTTAGTGACTCTTATAAGAGAGTCTTTTCGCTAAATGACGAGGAAGCTAAAGAGGCAGTTGACACATATAGAGTTTACTATAGTGACAAGGGCAAGTTTGAAAACAGACTATACGACGGAATTGAAGATGTTTTTAAAAAGCTTAAAGAAGATAACAATCACCTTCTTGTTGCAACTTCAAAACCAGAAGTCTTTGCAATAGAAATTTTAAAACACTTTGATGTTTTCAAATACTTCGACCATATTGCTGGAGCAACTCTTGATGGCAAAATTAGTCACAAGACCGACGTTATAAGATATTGTTTAGATAATTACGATTGTGAAATTTCCAAAACCTATATGGTTGGTGATAGAAACTACGACATCAACGGAGGCAAGCACTGGGGCCTTAAGACCATCGGTGTGAGCTATGGCTTTGGCGATAGAAAAGAACTTGAAGAATCAGGCGCTGATTATGTAGTTGATAGTCCAATTGAAATTCTTGATATTTTTAAATAAAAATAAGGGGAGAGACTCCCCTTAATAATATACTTCTATTAAATATAATCCCGCCGCTGATGTGGTAGGTCCAGCCGACGTTCTGTCGGCTTTTTTTATTGCATTTTCAAGCCAGACCAAGTCCCTCTTGCCCCTTCCAACTTCGTGAAGTGTTCCAACAATTATTCTAACCATATTTCTTAAAAAGGACTCCGCCTTTATGTCGAAGATAAAGTCATCTCCATCTTGAACTATATCAAGGCTATCTATGGTCCTCATTGTATTTATGGGTTCGTCAGGTTTTGAATTGGTAAAGGACTGAAAGTCGTGGTGACCTACAAGGAGCTTTGCCCCCTCCCTCATCTTCTTTAAGTCGAGACTGTGAATCGTATTTCCTTTATAGTTTCGATACATTGGATGCATTAGCCTGTCGGTATTTAAAATATATCTGTAGTGCTTTCCCTTTGCAGAAAACCTTGAATGAAAATAGTCATCCACTTCTTCAACATTTGTAATAAGTATTTCATCCTCTGTTAAAAACGAATTTAGTCCACGTCTAATATTGTCCTCTGTATAGTTATCAGCAACTTGGAAGTTAAAGACCTGCCCATAGGCGTGAACTCCCTTGTCAGTGCGTCCCGCTGTGGCAAGTCTAACATCTCTATGCATAACCTTATCTATGGCCCTTAGTATGCTTCCTTCTACAGTTCTATATCCATCTTGTTTTTGCCAGCCATAATAGTTTGTACCATCATAGGCTACGGTTATCTTCATATTCTTCATATAAAAATCCTTTGAAGAATGTATAGTCCTAAGAACAGTGTTATACATCCCATTGTTATATAATCTTTTCTGTCGTAGTAAAGCTCATTTAGTCTCGTCCTACCCTCTCCACCATGATAGCATCTTGCCTCCATGGCAGTCGCAAGTTCATCGGCCCTCTTAAATGAATTTATAAAAAGAGGAACTAGAAGTGGAACTAAATTTTTTGCTCTTTTGATTATATTTCCCGATTCAAAGTCTGCACCCCTTGCGGCTTGAGACTTCATTATCTTCGTTGCTTCTTCAAATAGTGTTGGAATAAATCTAAGGGCAATTGTCATCATCATTGCCAGTTGATGGCTTGGAAAACCGATTTTTGAAAGCGGCTTCATTATGGATTCAAGACCATCCGTAAGTGCAATAGGCGATGTGGTTAAAGTTAGTAGAGAACTTGATGTAACTAGAAAAATTAGTCTTAGTGCCATAAAGCTTGCAAATTCTATCCCCTGTCTTGTTATATTAAATATCCAAAACTTAAATACCACCTCTCCCGGTGTTGCAATTATATTTATGAAAAATGTCAAAAGGATTATAAACCTCAGAGACTTTATGCCATTTAAAAGTAACCTTGCGGGGATTTTTGAATTCTTAATCACAAGAAGAAGTACAAGGGCCAGCGGAATATACATGTATAAGTCCTTAACTATAAATATTGAAACTAAAAAAATTGTCAGCCCATATATCTTAACCCTTGGATCAAGTCTGTGAACGAAAGAATTTCCTGGAAAATATTGACCTAATGTAATATCTTTTAACATTTAGACCTCCTAAGATACTCTTTCAAAACCAACTCTGCCTCTTCAACCGTAAGCACATCAGTAGGTATGTCCATTCCTTTTTCCCTTAACTTAATCATAAGCTCTGTAATTTGAGGAACATCAAGACCAATTTGCCTTAGCTCTTCATGTCTTGAAAAGATTTCCTTTGGCTTGCCATCCATAAGAATCTCGCCATGCTCCAAAACTACAATTCTATTTACAAGTCTTGCAATCTCTTCCATGCTATGGGACACAAGTATGATGGTCATGTTTTCTTCTTGGTATAGTTTATTTATGTTATTTAAGATTTCATCTCTACCCTTTGGATCAAGGCCCGCTGTTGGTTCATCTAGCACCAAGAACTTTGGTTTCATTGCAAGTACTCCTGCAATGGCGGCCCTTCTCTTTTGACCACCTGACACATCAAAGGGAGAAACTTCTTTTACCCTTTCAAAGTCAAGGTCAACCATTTCACATGCCCATTTGACTCTCTCATCAATTTCATCTTCACTGAATCCAAGGTTTCCCGGTCCAAAGGCAATGTCTTTATAAATCGTCTCTTCGAACAGTTGGTACTCTGGATATTGAAACACGAGGCCCACATTCTTTCTAATATTCCTCTTGTTCTGTCCATCTTCCTTAGTATTTATACCATCTACGATAACATCTCCAGAAGTTGGAAGGCTTAGTGCGTTTAGATGTTGAACCAATGTAGATTTGCCAGAACCAGTGTGTCCAATAACACCGATAAATTCATTTTCTCTAATATTAAGATTAATATTTCTCAGTGCCACCTTTTCAAAGGCGTTACCTTGATTGTAAATATGTGAAACATCTTTTAATTCTATTTCCATAACGCCTCCACCATCTCTTCTACAGAAAGTATGTCTTTTGGAATATCAAAACCATCTTGATTAAGCCTATATGCAAGCTCTGTAACCTGTGGAACATCTAGACCATTTGACTTTATGGTTTCAAACTCTGAAAAAACTTCCCTAGGCTTTCCCTGCATTACGATTTCCCCTTCGTTTAGAACAATAACCCTATCCGCAAGTATGGCCTCGTCCATAAAGTGAGTTATAAGGACAATGGTCCTTCCCCTTTCATTTAACTTTAGCATTGTGTCGACAATCTCTTTTCGTCCTATTGGATCAAGCATGGCCGTCGGCTCGTCCATCAGCAGGCAATCTGGATCCATAGCAAGAATTCCTGCAATGGCTATTCTTTGCTTTTGTCCTCCCGACAATAATGAAGGGGAATGTCTCTTGTAGTCACTCATCTCAACTATTTCAAGGGCTTCATCAACTCTGTGTCTAAGCTCTGGCATTGGTACTCCAAGGTTCTCTGGACCAAAGGCAACGTCCTCTTCAACTATTGTTGCAACTATTTGGTTGTCAGGATTTTGAAACACCATGCCACATGTCTTTCTTATTTCAAGAAGATGATCTTCATCTGTGGTCTTAAGTCCCTTTACTCTTATTTCGCCTTCCGTTGGCGCCATCTGTCCATTTATAAGTTTTGCCAAGGTGGATTTTCCTGAGCCATTATGTCCAAGAATTGCAACAAACTCTCCCTTTTTAACTTCTAAGTTTATATCTTTAAGGGTAAGTTTTTTCGCCTCATCCTCGTACTTAAAGCTCAGGTCCTTCACCTCAATTAAAATATCATCCATTCATTCTTCCTTAAGCGTATTTTGCTCTCTCTCCACCTATTAACTTCGGTCTAACCCTTGCCCCTGCAACTGTTGTCTCTCCAATTTTGTTTGGATTAAGTCTAACAGGCACACAAACATGTTTCATATGCATCCCTATCATGGTTTGCCCTATGTCCATGCCATAATCCGCCTTTATAAACTCTACACATACGGGGTCTTTCATAAGTTTATACACTTCTGTTGAAAAAGATCCGCCAGCTTTCTTTTGAGGAACTACTGAAACAATTTCAAAACCATACTTTAATGCACATTCTCTTTCAACTACCAAAGCTCTATTTATATGTTCACAGCACTGTGCCGCTAAATAGAGATTATTTTGTGATGTTAGTTCAAGCATAGTTAATGCCACAGTATGTCCCACATCTAAGTTTGAGTTTGTTCCTATTCTTGAGCCTACAATTTCACTTGAAGAACAACCTACAACTAAAATTTTTCCATCTTCAAACTTGCTTTGCTCTTTTAGTGATTCAAATGCATCGGTTAATTGTTGTTTTAAATTATCCATTTTTTCCTCCTCATTCCAAACTCTCTTAATAATATTACGATAAAAAAGCCGAGCACAAGGCCCGGCATTTTATTCTTCTACAGTTTCAGCTTCTTCTAATTCAGTCACTTCTGCAACTGGATTATCTTCTTCAGCCATACCTTCGTAGTCAATTTTTATTGAATTGTATAACTTAACACCTGTACCGGCAGGAATAAGTTGACCAATTATTACATTTTCCTTTAGTCCCAATAGATTGTCTTCCTTGCCCTTGATTGAAGCTTCTGTAAGAACTCTTGTAGTCTCTTGGAAACTTGCTGCTGACAAGAATGATTCTGTTGCAAGAGATGCCTTTGTAATACCAAGAAGTATTCTTGATGCTTCTGCAGGCTCTTTGCCTTCCTCTTCAAGTCTTTCGTTTTCAATTTCGAAATCTCTTAGATTAACCATTGACCCTTCAAGGAATTCTGAATCGTTAGCCTTTTCTATTTTAACTTTAGAAAGCATTTGTTTTATTATAATCTCAACGTGTTTATCATCTATATCAACACCTTGTAGACGATAAACTTTTTGAACTTCCTTGATTATATAGTCTTGAACACCTTCAGTACCTTTAACATCCAGAATGTCATGAGGATTTACAGAACCTTCTGTTAGTAAGTCTCCAGCTTTAATAAAGTCGCCTTCCTTTACTTTTATTCTAGCTCCGTAAGGAATATTGTATATTTTTTCCTCTCCGTCTTCTCCAGATACTAAAATGTCATGACGTTTTTTGTTATCCAATATGGAAACTTTACCGTCTATTTCAGTTATATAAGCAAGTCCCTTTGGCTTTCTAGCTTCGAAAAGCTCTTCAACTCTCGGAAGACCTTGAGTTATTCCAACTCCTGCGATACCACCAGAGTGGAAAGTTCTCATTGTAAGCTGAGTTCCCGGTTCACCAATGGATTGAGCTGCAATTATACCTACGGCTTCTCCAACATTAACAGGCTTTCCTGTTGCAAGGTTTCTACCGTAACACTTAGCACAAACTCCATGTTTACACTTACATCCAAGAACAGATCTTACCTTTACTTCTTTTATGCCTGACTGCCTTATCTTTTCAGCCAAGTCTTCAGTTATAATTTCGTTCTTTTGAACGATTAACTCTCCAGTTTCAAGGTTTAAAATATCTTCAAATGCAGTTCTACCTGTAATTCTTGACGCCATGTCTTCGATAAGTTCCTTGCCTTCCATAAAGTCTTTTGCAACGATATATCTATCGGTTCCACAGTCGTCTTCTCTTACTATAATATCTTGAGATACGTCTACTAGACGTCTTGTCAAATATCCTGAGTCTGCGGTTCTTAAGGCAGTATCTGATAGACCCTTTCTAGACCCGTGAGTTGATATAAAGAACTCTTGTACTGAAAGACCTTCCCTAAAGTTTGCCTTTATAGGAATTTCGATTGTCTTACCTGATGCTGAAGACATAAGCCCTCTCATACCTGCCAACTGACGAATTTGGTTAGTTGAACCTCTGGCTCCTGATGTAGCCATGATCGCAAGGTTGTTTCTAGGATCTAGGTCCTTTAAAAGTGCTTCTGTAACTTCATCAGTAGTCTTGTTCCAAATATCTACAACGAAATCATGTCTTTCTTCTTCTGATACAAGACCTTTTCTTAAAAGTTTTTCATATTTATTTACTTCAACGTCTGCCTTCGCAAGGATTTCATCCTTTTCTCCCGGTACAACTACGTCAGACATTGAAATTGTAATTGCTGCTATTGTTGAGTATTTGTATCCTGTTGCTTTGATATAGTCAAGAAGTCTTGCAGTTTCAATATTGCCATGCTTTCTAAAGCATCTGTCAATTATATTTCCTAAAGTCTTCTTGTCTACAATTTTATCAATTTCAAGTGAATATGGATCTGACTCTCTATCCACATATCCTAGGTCTTGAGGAATACCACTGTTGAATATAAATCTACCAACAGTTGACTTAACTAGCTTCCCTCTATCATTTTCACCCTTTTTAACTCTTACTTTAACAACTGTGTGCATGTGGATAATCTTGCTTTCATAAGCTCTAATCATCTCATCATAGTCACTGTAACATCTTACTTCATCTTCTTCATCACCATCATATGTCAAGTAGTAAGCTCCAAGTACCATGTCCTGTGAAGGAGTAGTAATTGGCTTACCATCCTTTGGTGCCAGTATATTGTTAGTTGACATCATAAGAAGTCTTGCTTCTGCTTGAGCTTCCACTGAAAGTGGTAAGTGAACCGCCATTTGGTCACCGTCGAAGTCGGCGTTATATGCAGTACATGCCAGTGGGTGAAGCTTAATAGCCTTCCCTTCTACAAGAACTGGTTCAAATGCTTGAATACCAAGTCTGTGAAGAGTCGGCGCTCTGTTTAGAAGTACAGGGTGGTCCTTGATAACTTCTTCAAGAATATCCCAAACTTCGTCGCTTTCCCTTTCTACCATCTTCTTTGCGTTTTTGATATTATGTGCTATGTCTTTAACTACAAGCTCTCGCATTACGAAAGGCTTAAATAGTTCAAGTGCCATCTTCTTTGGTAGACCACATTGATAGAATTTCAAACTTGGACCAACAACTATTACAGAACGTCCTGAATAGTCAACACGTTTACCAAGTAAGTTTTGTCTAAATCTACCTGTCTTTCCTTTAAGCATGTCAGAAAGTGATTTTAATGGTCTATTTCCAGGTCCTGTTACAGGTTTACCCCTTCTACCATTATCTATTAGAGCATCTACCGCCTCTTGAAGCATTCTCTTTTCATTTCTTACGATAATGTCAGGTGCTCCAATGTCCAGTAGTCTCTTTAATCTATTATTTCTATTTATAACTCTTCTATAAAGGTCATTTAGGTCTGAAGTTGCAAATCTTCCACCTTCAAGTTGAACCATCGGTCTTAAATCCGGTGGAATTACTGGAATTACATCAAGAATCATCCATGAAGGGTCGTTTCCTGATTCTAAGAATGCATCAACAACTTCAAGTCTTCTAAGAATTCTAACCTTCTTTTGTCCTGTTGCATCTTCTAGTTCTTCCTTTAAGTCTTCGTACTCCTTATTAAGGTCTACATTTAAAAGAAGTTCCTTAACAGCTTCCGCTCCCATGCCAGCTCTGAAGTCCACACCTTCTGTGTATCTTTCACAAGCTTCCATATATTCATACTCTGTTAAAAGCTGTTTGTTATACATATCGGTGTCCTTTGCATCAATTACAACATATGATGCAAAGTAAAGAATTTTTTCAAGGGCTCTTGGACTCATATCAAGTAAAAGTCCCATTCTTGAAGGAATTCCCTTAAAGTACCAAATATGTGAAACCGGAGCAGCAAGCTCTATATGGCCCATCCTCTCACGTCTAACCTTGGACTTGGTAACTTCAACTCCACACTTTTCGCAGACAACGCCTTTATATCTCACTCTTTTATACTTTCCGCAGTTACATTCCCAGTCCTTTGTAGGTCCAAAAATCTTTTCGCAGAAAAGTCCTTCTTTTTCCGGTTTTAAAGTTCTATAGTTTATTGTTTCAGGTTTCTTAACTTCTCCATAAGACCACTGCCTAATCTTTTCTGGAGAGGAAAGACCTATTTTCATTGAGTCAAAAGTAATTAATTCTTCCAAAGAGTATCTCCCTTCTTAACTCAGTTCTAATTGTCTTCGTCTTTTTCTATAACGGAAAATCCTAATTCGTCGGTTTTATTAGACTCTTCAAAATCATTTATAATTTGTTCGCCCTTTTCATATTCCACAGAATTAAAATCCAATACATCGTCAATATTTTCCTTGATTTCTACTTCCTCGTGACTATTGTCAAGTAGTTTTACATCAAGAGCAAGAGATTGTAATTCCTTTATAAGCACCTTGAATGACTCAGGGATACCTGGTTCAGGAATATTTTCTCCTTTGACAATTGCTTCATATGTCTTAACACGGCCAATAACGTCATCTGATTTAACCGTTAAGATCTCTTGAAGGGTATGAGAAGCTCCATAGGCCTCAAGAGCCCAAACTTCCATCTCTCCAAATCTTTGTCCACCGAACTGTGCCTTACCACCAAGTGGTTGTTGTGTAACAAGTGAGTATGGCCCTGTTGAACGAGCGTGAATCTTCTCGTCAACCAAGTGGTGAAGTTTCAACATATACATATATCCTACGGTTACAGGGTTTTCAAAAGGCTCACCTGTTCTACCGTCTCTAACTCTTAGTTTTCCATTTGTAGGATAACCCGCTTCGCTAAGCGCATCTAGGATGTCTTGGTCAGATGCCCCATCAAATACTGGTGTTGCAACCTTCCATCCAAGCTTTTTAGCAGCCAGGCCTAAATGAACTTCAAGTACCTGTCCAAGGTTCATTCTTGAAGGTACCCCAAGTGGATTTAACACTATTTGAATTGGAGTTCCATCATCAAGATATGGCATGTCTTCAACTGGTAATACTCTGGATACAACACCTTTATTACCATGACGACCACACATCTTGTCCCCAACTTGTATCTTTCTCTTTGTAGCTACATAAACTCTTACAACCTGATTAACTCCTGGTGAAAGTTCGTCGCCATTTGCTCTTGTATAAACTTTTACGTCAACAACTATTCCAGTTTCACCATGAGGTACTCTTAAAGAAGTATCTCTAACTTCCCTAGCCTTTTCACCAAAGATTGCCCTTAGTAGTCTTTCTTCTGCAGATAGTTCAGTTTCTCCCTTTGGAGTAACCTTACCAACTAAAATATCTCCACTGGTAACTTCTGCACCGATACGAATAATTCCCCTATCATCAAGGTTCTTTCTCATATCTTCTCCAACATTTGGAATATCTTTGGTTATTTCTTCAGGTCCAAGTTTAGTTTCCCTCGCTTCACTTTCGTGTTCTTCAATGTGAAGAGAAGTCAATACATCATCTATAACAAGTTTTTCATTTAATAACATGGCGTCCTCGAAGTTATATCCTTCCCATGTCATAAATGCAATTAATATATTTTTACCAAGTGCTATTTCCCCATGCTCTGTACTAGGACCGTCGGCAATAATATCTCCCGCCTTAACAACTTGATCCTTCTTAACAATAGGTCTTTGATTTAAAGTTGTGCCTTGGTTTGATCTTTTGAATTTTAAAACTTTGTAGTATTCTACTTTTTTGTCTTCGTCTCTAGTTATTTGAATTTCATCACTAGAAACTTTAGTTACAACTCCATCTGACTTTGCAACTATAACAACGCCTGAGTCCTTTGCAGCTCTATGCTCTATGCCTGTTCCAATAACTGGAGCTTCAGTCTTTAATAGAGGAACTGCTTGCCTTTGCATGTTAGAACCCATTAGAGCTCTAGTAGCGTCGTCGTTTTCCAAGAAAGGAATCATAGCTGTACCAACGGATACAATTTGTTGCGGACTTACGTCCATGTAGTCAACTGTATCTCTAGGGTAAATATCATTTTCTCCATTGTAACCACGGCCTAAAACCCTCTCGTTTACAAGATATCCATCTTCATCAATGGGTTCATTTGCTTGAACGATGATGTGAAGGTCTTCTTGGTCCGCTGTTAGCTTATGAATTTCGTCAGTAACTCTACCATTCACTACCTTTCTATATGGAGTTAGAATAAATCCATATTCATTAAGGCTTGCATAGGTAGTCATAGAAGTTATAAGTCCAATGTTTGGTCCTTCTGGAGTCTCAATCGGACAAATTCTACCATAGTGAGAGTCGTGAACGTCTCTTACATCAGCCCCTGCTCTATCCCTTGAAAGACCACCAGGTCCAAGCGCAGACATTCTTCTCTTATGAGTTAGCTCTGCAAGCGGATTTGTTTGGTCCATGAATTGAGAAAGCTGTGATGAACCAAAGAACTCTTTAATAGAAGCTACTACTGGTCTAATGTTAATAAGCGCTTGAGGAGTTGCAAGGTCTGGATCTTGTGTAGACATTCTCTCCTTAACCACTCTTTCCATTCTTGAAAGACCAATTCTAAATTGATTTTGTAATAGCTCGCCAACTGCTCTAACCCTTCTATTTCCAAGATGATCTATGTCATCAACACTACCAACGCCTTGGAATAGATTAAATTCATATGATATACTTGCAAGAATATCATTTAGAGTTATGTGCATTGGAGAAAGTTCTTTTACAGACTCTTTTATTGCATTATATATATCTTCATCAGTTTCATTTTCTTCCAAAATTTGTTTCATCTTAGGATAATAAACTTTTTCAGAAAGTCTTAAATCTGAAACATCAACACTAAGATCAAAGGCATCAAGGCTTACAAACCTGTTACTAATAACTCTAACAGTTTCTTCACCGGCCTTTATGTCAAGGTAGTAAATACCTGCATTTTCAATTTCTTCAGCAAGTTCAGAAGTTATAAAGTCACCTTCAGATCCAAGAATTTCTCCAGTCTCTTCATTAACCACATCAGTAGCCAAGTAGTGACCTGTAACTCTATCAACAAGTGAAAGTTTTTTATTATATTTATATCTACCAACCTTTGCCAAATCATATCTTCTTGGGTCGAAGAACATGTTGTTGATTAAAGGCTCAGCAGATTCAAGAGATGCAGGATCTCCCGGTTTAAGCTTTCTGTAAATTTCAAGAATTGCTTCCTCTCTAGTCTTGGAAGATTCCTTTTCCAAAGTTACATTAAGCTCCTTAGTATCACCTAAAGCTTCTATCATCTCTTCATCAGTAGGGTAAATTAAAGCCCTTAACAAAGTGGTTACAGGAAGTTTTCTCGTCCTGTCTATCCTTACACTAATCACTCCGTTAGAATCAGTATCATATTCCAACCAAGCACCTCTGTTAGGTATTACAGTTGATGAAAATAGCTTATTACCTGACTTGTCAATCTCTTGAGCATAGTATACCCCTGGAGATCTTACAAGCTGGCTGACAATAACCCTTTCGGCACCATTAATAATAAAAGTACCACTATCTGTCATCATAGGGAAATCTCCCATGAATACCTCTTGTTCCTTTACCTCTCCCGTGTCCTTATTAATAAGCCTTACCTTCGCCTTTAAAGGACAAGAATAGTTTGCGTCCCTATCCTTAGCTTCTTGTTGGGAATACTTTGGAGTATCTTCCAAATAATAGTCAACAAATTCAAGTACAAGAGAACCTGCATAGTCAGAAATAGGACTTATATCGTCGAAAACTTCTCTAAGCCCTTCTTCTAAAAACCAATTGTAACTGTCCTTTTGTACTGCTATTAAATTTGGAAGATCTTGAACTTTTTGAATACGAGAGTACGTAACTCTTTCAGTAGTTCCATACTGTTCTTTGTGCATTAGCGATCCACCTCTCTATGATTAAAAAGACCGATAAGTATGTGAAATATAAAAATATAGCATACTTATCCATTTTCCAATATTACATTCTAGTATTGTAACATAAAAGTATATGAAAATCAACAATAATATTATTAAATTATTATATCACACCAAGCCACATGTAGCGATAATTTCAAACAATTAATTTTTTTCCTACATTATTATAATAAGAGTTTTGAATGTAAGTAAAAATAAAACACATGGACCACTATAGTCAATGTGTTTTTATTTAGAGCAAATCTACTTTATTTTTATTCATCTACAATATAATTCTTGTTCTCATTTTTGAAAATGTCTTCAAGTTCTTTTATATTATCAAGGCTTTTTGCGTGATATCTTGCGAAAGACCTTGCCGAAGAGTTAGAGATGCTATACCTAATTCTTTTTTATTTTTCCACCTTTGGCTTGCTTTTCTTTGATACTCTGATGTCTAGAAATCTTTCTCTATAAAGTCATCCCTTTACTGTACTTTTTTTATTTTTGATATACTTGTATTGGGTTGTAAGGGGTAAGGTTTATATAAGCCCTAACTCCCTTAGAGTTATTAGAAGTGCCAAGATTTGGGCTATCAGTTTAATCATTGCAGTGATTAACTCGATATATTGCGTCCATTTTTTGGGACTTCTTTTTTATTACATGATTTACTTCAAGAGTATTAATCCTCTTTTAACTTAGTCTTCCAATGTTCTTTGTAAATCTTCAATTATTTCTTTTATTTCTTCTGTTTTTTCTTCTTCGTTTTTGTTATTGTTGGCTGTTTTTAAATTTTTTATTAGTTGCCTTAGAAACCCGTTAAATTGCTTATCTGTCATTCCATTTTCTTCCATTTTTTCACCTCACTAAATTTTTTTAATTTTTTGATCTAATTTAAGTATAGCCTATTATTATGATTTTACGAAATTATATTCACCTCCAAAAAGCGAATAAAAAATATTATTGTTATAACTCTTTACTCAGCTTTCATAAACTCCTCGAAATCATAGCCCCTACACTCTAGTTCGTTTTTTATAGAATCAATTACATATGTATATCCAGCCACAACTCCTTTGCCAAACTCATCATTAGCTTCAAGTTCTTCTTCATATTCATATTTTCTAATAATAATATTAGCGATTATCGCCTTTAAAGTATCCTCTGACCATTGCCAACCAATTTTAGATTTCATAACTCCTCCCCAAAAAAGTACCAAATAATTTTTCAATCTCTAATCTCTTTTCCCAATTCTGTAGTCTATTAGCAAAAAATTTATAATTATTTTATTGGTCTCCCTTCTTTAAACGCCTTAATGCCTTCTTCTAATGTCATCCTCATAGCACCGCCATCTATATTGTATTCACCAGAATTTTCCCAGTCACAATTTTCGCATATATCAAATATACCAACAGGTTTCCCACATACAGGACATTTAATCGTATCTTCATCTATCATTATGTTTTTTGAATTATCTTTCATGCCCATCAACTCCGTTTCAAATTTTAAATAAATTTTGTATTGACCTATCTTCGTTAAAATTTAACTCCAAAAAATTTTTATAAACCTTTTTTGTGCATTAATTCTAAAAACTGTTTATCATTAATTCTTATCGCTTTTGGTATTGGTTCTTTGTTTAAACAAAATCGTTTTATTAAATAATCTTTTACCTTCATTTCTTCATCAATAAGATAAACATTTAATTCTTCCGGGAAGTCTTTGAATTCGTTTTTTATTGCTAAATCTAAAAATCCTATCCCTATACGTGATATATCAATTATTTCATCAGTTTCACAATCAACCGCCACATGGGATGTATAATAATGTTTGTCTATTTCCGAATACTCATCATCATAATAGTATGTTAGATTTTCTTTTTCTTCAAAATCTATTTTGAACTCATCAGGGTCAAAAGGATCAGATACCATCCAGTTATTTACCATATGCTTTTTGATCATGTTTATCTCCTAAATAATAATTTTAACTCTATAATTCTATTATACCCTTTTGAATGCTATTAATTTTTCTCTCAGATAACCTTCTATAAGGCATATCTGCTCATTAAAAATTAAGTTGCTATGCTTTTTTAACTCGACTTTTCAGAGATAATCCTATCCAAATCTTCATCAGAGTATTTCTTTTCAGAAATCTCTTTTTCTTCTGTTTTAACTTCTTCAGTTTTAACTTCGTCTTTTGTTTCTATATTTTTTCCATATCTTCCTCCATAATTTATACTTACAATGCTTAAGATTCCATGTTAGTTTTTAGTCGTAAATGCTTGGACTTTGGTGGAACGAACCTATACGACCATAAGGCCCTAACTGTTTAGCAAACAGCCCTCTTCAACACTTGAGTAATATTCCAAATAAAAATAGATAGTTTATAGACTTATCCAGGTCTTATCTTCTTCCTAAAGACGTGAAATTCCTTATATCTTCACACGATTGTCTCACGATTAGCCACGATTATTAAGTTCTAATATGTCTCCGTCTTTATCCAAGTGAATATTAACCACTTGTTTATATACAACCATATATATTTCTCTCTTGTCTCCATCTAATGTAAATTCATAATAGTATGCACCTTTTACTGGTGTACTCATTAAACACTTACTGTTTTGTAATGTTTTACAGCTCCATACAGTAAATACATCATCTATTTGTATCTTCTCATCTATATCTGTTCGTTCATTCTCAAATAGCTTTACATTCTCTTTACATATTTCTATAAATCTTTCATGTTTCATTTGTTTACTCCTAATTTATTGCATTAAAAAAGCACCTATATTTCTATAAGTGCTAATCGTTATATTGTTGTTTGTCTTTTTTTCTTCCATATTTCAATTAATTCTTCATTTGTAGGTTTAATAGCTTCTGGTATAGGCTCTTTATCTATACAAAATCTTTTTATTAAGTAGTCCTTTACTTTCATGTTTTCATTTACAAGGTATACGTTTAATTCTTCCGGAAAATCTTTAAACTCACATTCTATAGCTGAGTCTAAATATCCTATTCCTATATCAGATACGTCTACCACTTCTCCATTTTCTTCTTTAGTGTGATAGTCATAGTAGTGTTTACCTAGTTTTGGCAATATATCAAAGTATCCATAAAATATTTCATCATCCACATTAAAATCTAAAACAAATACTGTTCCTGGGTCTGTAGGGTCATGGTCATTCAACATCCATGAATTCACTAACATCTTTTTTATCATTTTCTTTACCCCTTTCAATAAGGTTTTGTAACTTCTCATGATTGTCTAGTATATACGTTGATGCTACTTCTCCATTTCTTATAAAGACTGCTACAGGTTCACTATCTTCATATTCTTTATATACACACCATGCTTCAATTCTCTTTTTGTCTTGTGTTGGAAATCCACCATCTGGGCCTATTAAAGTTTCAAGTGACCTAGGTATTAATCCTTCTTCTATCTCTTCTAGGTGTCTATCACTTACGTGTTCTTTTATTCTAGGTGTTATTAGTATCTTTCCATAATATGTTTCTAGTTTTTTGCCTACATATTCACCATAATATTTTTCAAACTCTTCATTTAACTGTTTACGAAGTTCTTTTTCTCTTTCGGGTAATATTTGAGTATATCTCTATTTTTTTATTATTGTCAAGCTTTTCTTTATCTTTATTATCTTGCTCTAAACAGCTATTAGATTTTACAAAATCTTCAGTATTTCTAGTTCTTAATCTATTATTGCTATTATATGCAATATTCTTATAATCTTTATATTTATTTTGTTATAAATCTATAGGTTCTTCTTTTACACTTATTACTACGTCCTCTTTTAATTTTTCAGAAATTTTTACTGCCTAAATTTTTCTTATGCATCTCAATTTAATCTTCTATTACTTTATTATTCTAGTTTTATTTGTTCTTATTTTTCATGTTAAAATCATTTCTTCAAAATAAAAGACGATTAGATTTTTAAATTTCTAATCGCCTTGTTACTAAAAAAATAAATCCATGTTTATTAATTCGCTTAATCTATTTTCGATTTCTTTTTTTATCATATCTATTGTTTTATATTTAGCTGCAATAGTACTTTGCTTTTCTGAAAATATCTCTCCAAACACATCATATGGAATTGGTATCATCTCATCTTCTATCATACTTGGTGTGAGTTTTGTAAATTCATTTTTTCCTTTTAGACCCTTTCTTCCTTTGTTTTTGCTTCTAAGAATTGGCTCTATAATATTTTTTACATAATCAAGATTAATATTTTCTATTTTTGGAATAAATACAACTCTGTCTGCATTTGTAGAAAATTTCTCATCTAAAACTGTTAAAACTCCAGCAATACCATTTATTGATGATGTTAAGAATCTTCCATCATAATCATAGTCATTTCTGTACCCCAAAGGATTATTATTATCTGCTGAATATACTGGATATTCTCCCTTATTATTTTTGCAATAAGTTTTTGTATAAATCGACTTACCTCTTTGTATATCAAATAAGTCCCTAACCCTTATATATATATATATGGAGTTTCGCCATCGAACTGAACATTTGATAGCGTAAAAGGAAGACCCTTTTCTAAAATAGATTTTTTCATTTCTTCAATAGCTTTATACTTGCTTACAATTTGGTTTTGTTTTTCTAAATCGAATGTTCCATCTTTATTTATAGGAATGTTAATTTCTATATCTTCAATCATATTTATATAAAGCTTAGTATATTCATTTTTTTCATCTTCTCCTAAGCGACCTTTTCTATTATTTCTGAATATCGGCTCTATAACAAATTTCAAAAATTCTGGATTTAAAAAATCTCTATATTCCTCTTTTATTATTAGTGGACGAACTTTTTCACTTAAACTAAATTTCCCCTTTCTGTAAAAAACATAACCAGCAAAACCATCTATATTATAAGTTAGACAGTCGTTAAAATATTTGACTTTTGTTTCTTGGGTTTTATTATTACTTTTTTCTTTTATTATTGCATTATCTACTACATATCCATAAGATGGTTTTTCATTTTCTTTACTTGCTCCATATACCGGAATATCTCCACTATTATTTTTTATAAAAGTTTTTGTAAAGTTTGAAGCATTAGAAGCTATAGATAAATCAAATATATCTTTGATTTTTATTTTTTTACTTTTAGATAACTCAGTAGCCATAAAATCAACTTGAACATCTTTGAAGTAATCTAACTTTTCTTTAAGTTCTTTCTTCTTTTCGTCTACAATTTCATATTTTTTTACTACTTCTTTTTGTTTTTCTATATCATAGTTACCATTTTTATCTATTGGTACTGTAACCTCTAAATCTTTAATCCTTGACCAAGTAATAGATGGAACGTCTCCTTTTTTTACATTATCAAAAAATAATTTTTGTAAAGTCCATTTAAAGTAATCTATTACAATATTTTCATCCTTAGGAAATAGTATTGCTCTATGACCACCTACATTATATTTACCACTAAGAATTTTAATTGTAGCTGCATTTTCACCATCCGTTGTGTAAGTTAATAATGGTTCATCATAATCATAGGTATTTATAAAACCAAAAGATCCAATAGTTGTACCAGTATAAACCTCATATTCACCTTTATTAGCATTACAATATTTCTTCGTATAGTTGCTGTTTCCTCTTTTATTTTTAAAGAGCTTATTTAATTTTACTTCTATATACCTTACTTCAGCCATTCTAATTCCTCCTTGAATTCATTCATTAGAGAAATCATATCATCCAGCAACATTTGAAATTCATCAACAGTAACAACCTTTTTTGCCTTTTTAAGTCCTATCTCAATTTTTTCTTCTTCTGACCAAAAATTCTCTATTATCCAAGATTTATCCTTATCAAAATCTTTTATATCAATTAATTTTAATTTAGGATCTGATTCAATATGAGTTTTTATTAAATCTCTTAGGTTGTTTTTATCTTCTTTTCTATAGAAATTGTATTTGGCAACGGCTTCTTTTAAATCATTATCCTCTATGTCAAACCTATATACATCAAGACTTTCTCCTATACTCGTTGCAATATAAGTAAATACAGGATAATCTTGTTTTTTATTGTCTTCTTTTTCTCGTTCTGTTGCTTTTCTAACTGTCAATATATAAGTCTTTTTAGGTGTGTTGAAAAACGCTCCTACTGGTAGGGAAATTATTGCTTCTATAAAGAAATTGTTTATCATATATTCTTTTAATTTAGAGTTAGCATAGTTTGAAAATATACCATCAGGCAATACAACATTTGCAGTTCCCCCTGGTTTTAGTGATTTTAAAATCCATTCTAAAAACAAGCTTTCGACACCAGCACCATTTAAATTGTAATATCCAGTAGCTTTTGCTTCTTCCATCATTACTTTGCTTTGATAATACGGAGGGTTTGCAAGTATTAAATCATATTTATTTTCTTCTAACTCTCTTAATGTTCCAAGCATTGTTTGGTGTAGGTAATAAGAATCATTCAGCAGGCTTTGAGATATAGTTTTAACATCTTGCAAGGAGTTGTTTTTCTTAAAAAGTTCAGAAAAATATATAAGCATATTAGCCTTAGCAAGTATTATTGTTAAGTCATCTCTTTCAGACATCATCTTATCGTAGCCAATTATTTCAATTCGTTTTTCTAGTTTTTTCTTTTTATAGATAAAGTATTCGGAAATTTTATCTTCTATTGCTTCTAAGATAAATTTTCCAACCCCACAAGCTGGGTCGCATATTGACATTCCCTCATATATATCAACCATCTCAATCATTTCGTTTACAATCTTTAATGGTGTGAAAAACTGTCCCATATTTGATTTTTCATCACTATGTTTCATGAATGTTTCAAATAGTTTCGACTTGAAATCTGTACTTATATGAATGAATTTTCCATTTTCTTTTTCGTAGTTTTCAAACTCTAGAACCACTTCTTTAAATATTTTATCTTTGTTGTCGGGGCTTACATATTGATTATATTCATCTTTTTTAACATGAAAAACTTGACCATTTATAATGCTTGTACCGTCTTCTCCCTCTGGAAATAGAGTCTTCATAGTTTCTCTTGGGCCATCTAAGTATTTGCCCAATACTTTTGCATCATTTATACTTGGGTCTATTTTTTTATATTCTTCCTTGTACATATTTGCAATATAAGAAAATGAACTATCTCCACTTAATACTCCAATATCTGATAAATATTTGAATAAAAATAATTCAACAAAAGTATATAGAGACATTTTTACTGAAGCAAAAGTCAAATTTACTAATTTTCTATTTATTTTTACTGCCAAATCTGTTGGATCTAAAAATTCTTTTTTTAGTATCTGATCAGACTCATCATTTATTGATATTAGTATATCATTTATTAACTTAGCAACTTCTTTGCCATTTTCTTTTGGTTTGATTTCTAAATTAATTAAATTATTATTTTCATCAATAATTGGATTGCCAGTTTTAGGATTGATCCAAATATATGAACTTCCGTCACTAACTACATATATTTTTGCATTTATTGCTTTTGCAACATAAAGTTCTTGATTTATTGCGTCCTTTATATCTTTTTCACTTTTTAGCTTGCTCGGTCTTTTTTGCTCAACATAGATTATTACATTTTTTTCACTATCAATTATTAATACATCAGGTTTTTTTGAACCGATTTTTTTATTTACTGAATATTCTTTAATGATTGATGATTTCATTAAATTATTAATTGTAGTTGCACCTAAGCTTAAACACTCATATTTATCTAAAATAGTTGTATTGTTGCTATATATTTCATTTTGTATCATCTGTTCAGATTTGCCCATTCTAGTTATTCTCCTTAAAATTTTAGTATTTAATAACATATTCCTTATATTTAATCCCATATTAGCATAGACAAATTAAAAAAATCAATTTATTCATAAAAAGAGTCCGATAATAAATCAAACTCTTCTCCCAAATTTTTCTAAATTCATTTCCTATCTTCACCAAAAATATTTCCATTTTTCATATCAATAAACACAGCAACCATTATTGACACTAGAGCTCCCACTATTGCTCCAACGCCTGGGGTTAATACAAACATACAAACCACTGTTATTCCCAATGTGTAAAGTGGTTTTAGTCCAATGGTCTTACCTAGTATTATCGGTTGAAGTATTTGTGTTAATACAAATGTTATTAGATAAAGCACTATTAATGTCACTGCCAAATGTGTGTTGCCTTGTATTAAAACTATTATTGCCCATGGTATCAAAACTATTCCTGCACCTAGTACTGGTAACACATCTACCACTGCTATGGCAAAGGCTATTAGTCCATAGTATGAAACATTTGCATATTTAAGTCCAAATAATAAAACTATAAAGTTTATTAATGACGAGATGACTATTGCTTTAATATACTTTACAATTCCAACTCCTGTTCGTCCTAAAAATTCTCTTAAAAAATTTCTATCCATTTTCTCACCTTCCTTTTTTATATATACCCATTAAAAAAAGAGCCACTTGATATAAATGGCTCTTTTTTATGCTTCAATTTTTAAATCTCTTTTAATTTTTAAAAGCACCCATACCAGTCCTACTGACAATAATATATGGCCTATTCCTGCAAAGCCTGCAAGCATTGGTATTGAAACCAAATCATTTCCTGCACCAATAACATCGTATATTCCATAAACCATCATATTGCAAACTGAAAGAATAATTCCTGCAACATAAATTTTAAATGGTTTAAAAATATTTTTCGTTATGTCTTCTTGGCTTCTAGAAATTAAGAAAAGTAATATTGTAACTACAAATCCTAAAACTATTGTATGCACGTGAACTTTTCCCAGATGTGTGTTTCCCGTAAATAAATTATATTTTGTAAATTCTCTATAGAAAACACCTCCTGCAAATCCCATTATTAAAAAGGTTAATGACATGTCATATAGGCTTTTAAGATTAAACTCTCTACTATAGTGTCTGAAACATTCAAGTATTAAAAGTACATAGGCTATTGTCTTTGGCATCATAAGCGCGCCAACTGCTGGGACTTTGTCTGCAAATAGGACTACTGGAATGTAAAATAAAAAGCTTAGTAAGATCCATAAATAACTCTTTTTTAGTCCATCAATATTTCTCTTTTTATATGTCCACATTATTAATAGTATGCCCATAATTAAAAATGGAATATTTCTTACAATGCCCATATTGTAATTTCCTTCTCCACCCCAATTATTTTGCGGAAGAAGTAATAAAATAATTCTTGCAACAGCTAGCACAAATATTGTAATTTTCTTTTTTGAATCTCTGTCGCCGCTAAGTTTTCTATAATAAAAATAAAATATTACGTAAAAAACAGTCATTGTTATACCTGTTACAAATTGTCCCCATGACAATGACTTTGCAAACTTTTCAAAACCTCCAGCGCTCATATGTGAAAACACTCTTGGTAATAGATGAAAAGAGTCTCCTATTCCAAGTGTAAGTGCCATTATGCCAACTAAGTTAGATTCTTTATTATCTAAAAATAAAAGCCTAACCCCCATTGCAATTACGATTGTTAAATAAATAATATCAAATAACGATTCAAAAACTGCCATTATATTCCCTCCTTTATCCACTTCATATAAATATTATAGTGGCTTAAAAAATCTTCTTTCGACCAACCTTCTTTAAAATTTCTCTTTATTAAATCATGAACAAGAGCTTTAATAAACTTCATTTTTTCCGTATTAAGTTCGTTAATATTTGAAATTTCATTCTTGTTCACATCCTTCGCCTTGTAATTTTTCCATTTTTCTTCAAACTCTGAGTTCCAGTAGAGATATTTGTTTTTATACAAGTTGTAGGCTTCCTTTGAAAAAATAATTTCTGAAACCATCTGACCATATTCTTCTAATGCCTTCAAGACATCAAAGTTATTTTCTTTTAACAACTTTAGAAACAACTTGTGCACATCAATTGTCTCCATGTCCAAAATAAAGAAGTATGAGTCTTCCAAGTCTTCAAAGTATTGATAGAAGCTGCCCCTAGCAATTTGAAGTTCTTCAACAATCTCTTTTACATTTGCTTCAAAGATGGTCTTTTGTTCAAAATTTTTCTTCAAAACATCTATGATTTTTCCTCTTTTTTCATCGCTAAGATTATAAAATGTCTTTTTTGGCATAGTTTTTTCCTTCCTTAAAATACAAATACATATATTTAACTCCTGCAGAGAAAAGTGCAACTCCAAGTCCTAAGTAGAATATAAAGATGTACAAATCTCTAACCAGTCCACTCTTTCTTAAAAGAATTCCAAAGGTCATCATAAAGGCCATTATTAAATAACCCTTTTTATCTAAGAACTTCCAAAACTTTACTTGATTATGTTCTAAGCTCATAATACGATTTTTATTTTTAGTTGCTAGTGGTGAAAAGATTTTAAAAAAGAATAATCCAAAAACTACTAGAGAAATAGCAAGATAAATAAATTTAAAATCCTTCAATGAATATGCTGATGCTGCTGTTTTTATAACCATGCTACCTGCCATCATCCATACCAGTGCAGCTAATAAAATTAAATTTTTTCTATTCATAACGCCTCCTATGACACTATGTCATTTCGTTTTCATTATATATGACACCGTGTCACTTGTCAATGAAAAAAACAGACATAATCGTCTGTTTCATTTTTACTTGTTTACAAAGTCTAAAACATCTTTATAAACTTTTTTATTCTCTTTTTCATTTAAAATTTCATGGGCCATGTCTTGATAAATTATTTTTTGAACTGATTTTCCATAGCTCTTGTATTTATCTTCAACTTTCTTTATGCCTTTTGAAAAATCTCCCACTGGATCACATGCCCCTGCAATTAATAATATTTCTTTTGCAGTACAGTTTTTAAATGTATCTTCATTGTTAAGCCTTATAACTATATCAGCCAAGGTTTCAAAACCTTCTCTTGTAAAGGGATTGCCGCAAAGCTTATCTTCCATATAGGCTTTTCTATTGTCTTCGTTATAAGAAATCCATGTGGAAGGTTCTTTAAACTTTTTTTCATAGGGCCCTACTACAAGTTTTTGAATATTTGGTAGTGGTGTTTTTCCCTTTTGAAATTTTAGTAAAAACTTTAAAAAGCTCGCTTCCATTTTACTTGGTTGCCCTGTGCCACAAGCAACTAGCTTGTCCACTGGGTAAATTGAAGAATAAATTCTTGCAAGAAAAGATCCCATACTATGGCCAAAACAAATATACTCACCATCAAAGTTTATATGATTTCTCACCATGTGCATATCTGTAATTAAATTCTCCAGTGAAACCATATCTCCCAGTGGGTGCTCTTCGTTTATGCTCTTGCCGTGTCCAAGATGGTCGTGAATTACAACATCATAACCATTGGAGCAAAGATAGTTCGCAAAGTCATCGTACCTTTCCTTATGCTCCTGCATTCCATGGACAATTTGGATAAGGGCCTTTGATTCATCACTTTTAAAAAAACTTACATCTAAGTTTACTCCTGAGGAGCTTTCTATTTTAAAACTTTCCTTCATACTAACTCCTTATGATGATATGGAGACTTCTGTTACAACACCATTTTCAATAATAATGCCAAGTCCAAGTCCAGTTTCTTCACATTCTTTGAAATAACTTAAAAATCTTTCAAGACCCATATCTTCTGGCTTAGCCAGTCCACTAACAGCAAAATATCTTGTAGATTCATCAATTTTAAAAGTGTATTCACTATTTTCAAGTATTTCGTCATCAGAATCCATCATATTATTAACTTCTTCATTGTAATTAAAGGAGCCCTTTACTATAAGAACATCTCCGTCTGAAGACACTTCATATACTGAAGCCATATTGTATTCGTCAACCTCTCCTTTTTTTGGAGCATATATTGAAGCGAGATATTGCCCATCTTTTTCAATTAAGTTCTTATATTGTTTTTCTTCAGTTTCTGTTTCTTTATTTTCGGTAGTTTCTGTAGGTTTCTTTGCTACTTCTGTACTTTGCATTTCCTCAGTGGATAATTTTTCAACACCTTCTTTGAACTTGTTAAATTTACATGAAGTAAATAAACTCAAGCACAAAATTCCAATTAATAGTTTTCTAAATGTCTTTTTCATTTTACCTCCACTTTATTTTATTTCTCTTAGTCTCTTCTCAACTTCATCAAGTTCTTTAATTATCTCGTCTTTATTTCTAAGGCCAAGGCTAAGCTCGCTCATTAATGCTGTTTTCTTCATTTCAAGTAATAACTTGTCCTCATTGCCCTTTGATTTAACTTGCTTTGACTGCTCATACTCTGTTAAATTTCCAGGAAAGGATTTTATTTTTTTATCTTCAATAATAAATATTTCATCACATAGGGAATCTATAAAATGTCTGTCGTGGGACACAAATAGCATTGTGCCTTCAAAGTCTAAAAACAGATTTTCTATGGCCTTTATGGAGTCAATGTCTAAAAAGTTTGTAGGTTCGTCAAGTAATAACACATTTACATCGGAAACAAATAGCATTGCAAATGTAAGTTTTATTTTTTCTCCACCGGACAAAACTGCAGCGCTCTTGTGGAAGTCTTGTCTTCTAAAACCCATTCTTATGAGTACATTTCTATTTACTTCCTCTTCTTGAATAGAAACTGAATTTATATTCTCCAGTAAACTTTTCCCTTCGTCAATTTGATCTAAAGACTGCCTATAGATTCCAAACTTTGCCTTAGGAACAATCCTTATACCCTCGTACTCTTCTTCAACAAGTTTAAGGAGTGTTGTCTTACCACATCCATTTTCTCCAACCAGTGCAGTTCTCTTATTTCTCTTTAATTTAAAGTTCGCATTTTTAAATATAACTCTATCTCCGTAGGAAAAATTTATACTTTCTCCTTCAATAATAAATCTATTATTGGGAGGGTCTGTTAGATTAAAGTTTGGACGAATAATAGGATTTTTCAAAGGCTTTTCTTTTTTCTCTAACTGTTCAATTCTCTTTTCCGTATGCTTTGCAGCCCTTTGAAAACTCTTTTCCTTTCCACCAAAGGATTTGCCTACAGCTCCATATGCCCTCTGTTTTATTTCACTGTTTGAAAGATTTTTCGGCTTTGCACGCATCTTACTTGCCTTTTGCTTTTGATTTTCAGAAATTTCTAGAAGTCTTTTTTTCTCGTCAACATAGTTTTCATATTCTCTCTGTCTTCTTGAAAAATCTTCCTCTTTCCACTGCATATATTGCGAGTAATTGCCATTAAAGTCAAAAATCTTCCCATCACTAATCTCTACGGTTCGATTGGTCAACTTGTCTAATAGGTTTCTGTCGTGGGAAATTAGTACAAAGGAGTCTAGTTTCTCTAAAGCACTTTCTAGTTTTTCAATGCCTTTAATATCGAGGTTTGCAGTTGGTTCATCAAGCAAAATTAAGTCCGGCTCTGCACTAAAGGTGTCTGCAAGCCTTATTCTCGTCTCCTCGCCACCGGAAAACTTTTTACTGTCTCTTTTTATAATCTCATTTACATTCCATCTTCCACTATGCTCTCCATCAATCTCACTAAACTTCTCAATGGATTCAAATTGCTTAAACACCTTCCAATTTCCACTTCGATTGACAAGTCCATCTTGAGGTTTTAACTCTCCAAGCATTATTCTAAAAAGAGTTGTCTTACCACATCCATTTACACCAACTAGGCCAACTTTGTCCCCTGACCATATTTCCAAACTGTCAAAAGAAAAAAGTTCTCTATCTCCAAATGCCATGGAGATGTTTTTCATGTCTAAAAGTTTCATATAACCTCCTAACAATTTCGCTATTCAATTTTTATTTTGCATTTACTTTTGTTATAAAGTTACTGCCATCATGATCCCTCTTTTCTTTCCTTTTCTATATATTATCACGAAGAATCATTTTAGTGGTATGAATTATTACAAATAAAAACTGTTAGAGCATTTTTTTGTCTCTAACAGTCAAATTTTAATTATTATATACAGATGGGTCTATGAAGTTTTCATTATCCATTATAAATGGTTTTGAAGTTGAATCGTCTCTATAATTCTCATATTTGTTGTAAAAATATTTGTAACAATCTTCTTTTGATTGAAATTTTACAGCTTGATATGGCTCTTGAAAAGATAGTTTTTCAACTAGCAAATAACCATCTTTATCTTTAACTAGAACACCAACATGTCCAATAAAAAGATAATCTCCATCTAAATTATCATGGACTGCAAGAGATATAAATCTAGCATTGTCATTGAATTTAAATTGAGACAAAAACTTTTGCATCTTTTCTCCATGAATATTTACATCCTTAACAGCTTCTGTCTTTACCCTTGAAAAAAGACTTTTGAATTTATCCATTTCCTCATCATTAAAAACTTTGCCAAGTTTATTAGAGTCAATATCCATAAATAGTAAGTTGTCATCAAAATCAATTTTATTTACTTCAATATTTTCTTTTAGAAGCATAAAAGCGTTCATTCTACAGTTGAGTCCTGTAAAGTTTCCATGTTCCTTGCTCCATAGCTCTTCAAGTTTTGAAATATTATATTCAGGTTGTTTCGTGTTTTTAAACTCATTCAAAAGCCCTTCGCCTTGAACTGATTTATTATAATCACTTACACTTTTTTTGAAATTTTCAACAGAGTCTTTATCAAGTGACTTATTTAGCACATCACAAACTTCATTCAAAACTTTATCGCCATTCATATTTGACATTAAAATTTTATTTTCTTTTGATAAATCATTACTAGATACATCACTTTCAAATTGATTATTACTCTCTGAGTTATTTATTTTATTTTTATCTTGACTAATATCTTTACAACTCACAAGTAATATTAATAATACAATCCAGATTAGTTTTTTTCTCATATTCGCCTCCATAGTAATACCATAATTATTTTAAGACTACTACAAATCTGTTTCAAGAAAAAAAATCTTACAAATTCTTTACAATTTAAAAAATAATTAATATTTCTGAATTGAATTTGTTTTGTAACTAGTCAAGCTCTCTATAGGCTCTCTTATAGTAGAAAGGTATTTCGCCCCTTCCCCGATCTTCAACAAAATCTAGATAAAGGTTTGGGTTTTTAAGAAGTTCTCTACCTATGGCAACTAAATCGCAGGCCCCTTCTTCTAAGGCATAGTCTGCCAATTCAAGTGTCTTTATCATGCCAACTCCAATTGTCTTGTATCCAGTTTCTTTCTTTATCCTCTTTGCAAATTGCAACATATATCCTGGATAAACTTTTATTGGCACATTTACAACTGCCCCCGCTGACACATGTACAAAGTCTACTAGGTCTTTGTTTTCATTTAAGAAATTAATCCAGTCTTCTACTTTAAGTCCATCTTCATGATAGTCTGTAGCTGATATTCTCATCCATAGAGCCTTTTCTATAGGCCATACCTCTTTAATTGCAGAAACAATTTCTTTTAACAATAAATATCTATCTTCACCATATTTATCTTTTCTCTTATTTGCTATAGGACTTATAAATTGGTGTATTAAATATCCATGGGCTGCGTGAATTTCCAGTCCATCATAGCCAGCAAGGTCCGCTCTTTTCGCCCCGTCTTTAAAAGCTTGAATAACTTCCTTTATATCTTCCAAAGTCATTTCTTCATAATCTATTTCTTTGTCATTGTACTTAACTTCACTTGGTCCAATATGTCTTAGTCCACTGGTTTCAGATTTTCTTCCCGCATGGTTAAGTTGTATTGCTGCATAGCTTCCATTGTTCTTTATTGACGAAACTATTCTATTATGCCCTTCAATCTGTTCATCATTCCAAAGGCCAAGGCAATTGTCAGTAATTCGTCCGATATCCATAACCCCGGTTGCTTCAACAATTATCATTCCAACTTGCCCTATGGCTCTTGCACCGTAGTGAGCAACATGAAAGTCAGTTGGAACACCGTCATGTTTTTTACATTGATACATGCACATTGGTGGCATAACCAAGTGGTTTTTTAGTTTAATTTTGTCATCAATATATTCTTCAAATAATTTCATATCTACCTCTCAATATATTTCAGTATCTCTTTCCACTCTTCCAACAAATCATCAAGCCTATACCTTGCATTGGCAGGGCTTGTGGAAGGAAGTTTTACTCCCTTTAGTCCAAGCTTTTTTGCGTGGTACTTCTTATAGTATTTATAGGAAGTTCCTCCATTGCAAAAAACCTGTTTTATATCTGCTTTTTTAACTATTTCCACCAAGTTAGATGGCTTAACATTTTTAATACTTGCATCACTTGAACCGATTATGTCACATTCATATATGGAATCAAAAACCGCAATGTCATGACTTAGTAAAAAATCTCTTCTCTCGTTAATGTCTCTACTTAGTTCTACATTGAACAATTTTTCCATAACAGGCCAAAATCTATTTTGTGGATGGCCATAGAAAAATCCATATTCCCTAGTTTTAACTGATGGAAAGGAACCTAGAATTAATATTTTTGATTCACTATTATAAAGTGGCTCTAGAGTGTGGGTTATGGTTTCATATCTATTGTCTTTGTCCGTCATAATCTCCTACTTTTCATTATTAAATCTGATTACTTGATTATCAAAGTCCACTTCACATGGCACGCCAAATGGAACTATACATCTTGGTAGCGCATGGCCAACGTTGAAGTTATATAAAATATTTAAATCATTATCTATCTCTTCAACTAAAATCTCTTTATACTCATCATAGTACTTATCGTCTTGTGGCTTACCAATAATAACTCCATTTATTACGTCAAATATTCCCGTAGATTTTAATGTCCTTATCATCTTCTTATAAAGCTTTGGATCGGGTTTATTTTCGCTTGTCTCTAAAAGTAAAATCTTATTCTTCCAATCTTCTGTGCTTGGAAATATTCCATACTTATTTGCCAAGTCAAAGGCTTCCTTAAAGTCTTTACTAATTATTCGATAGATTGTGTCGATACATCCACCAAGAATCTCTCCAGAAAATTTTCCACTTCCCTGTAATAATTCATATCCATTATTTTTGTGCGTTGGTCTTTTAGTCCCAATTGCCTTTTTTGAAAAATCTGTTCTTTCGTCATACCAAATATCACTTGGTCTAATTTCACTAATAGTCCCGGTCTCCATAAGCTCTTTAAAATAGCTTTTAGAATATGGAAGCATTTCATCATCTATCTCAGCCACTTCCGTTAGAAAGGCCTGTCCATAAAATGTTTTTATACCAAGTTTATGAAGCATAAGATGATTTACTGTGGTGTCGGAGAAACCTAAAAATATCTTTTGCCTTACAACATTTTTTAGTTCATCATTTTCAAATAAATATGGTAATAGTCTATAGGTATCTTCTCCGCCGATTGCACAAAGAATCATGTCAATGGAATCGTCTTTAAAGGCATTTATTAAATCCTCCGCCCTCTTTGAAGGGTTTTTATCAAGATAGTCTAGTCCCTTTAAAGAGTTTTCCATAAACTTAACCTCTATTCCCATATCATTTAATCTCTTTTTTCCAATTTCAACTTGGTGTGCTGCTAAATCTTCTCCAAGAATACCTGAAGATAGACTTACAACTCCTATTTTTTTAACTTTCATATTACTCCTTTTATTTAATACTCTTCCAATACTTCTTTACAATCTTATATAAGAACCACGCAAGTACAATTGTAATTAATCCCGTCATAATTCTTTTCCAAACCGCTTCGCCAGTTCCAAAAATTGTATATGCTCCTGTTGCAGCTATTGCAATCACATAGAAGAGTCCTAGAATAATCGTGATAAAAGTTCTTACTGACTTTGGAACCTTTTTGTTTGAACTAAGCTCTACCACAATTATTAATCCATAGATTATTGCAAATTCAATAATGTATTTTATAAATTTGCTTGCTAATATTTTTTCTACCATACGTCCTCCTTTATTACACTAAATTTTACTATTAATATCTCTGTATTTCAAATTCACTTTAACTTTCTTCTATATATGAAGATATAGTTGATATAATAGTATTAGTTTAATGAAAGAGATGAGACAGTTGAAAGAAAAATCAAAAAAATTTTCACCGGCAATGGTGTTTATAATTCTATTTGGAATAGTGTCATTATTTTCAGACATGACCCACGAGGGAGCTTCCAGTATTAGAGGCGTTTATTTGTCACTGCTCGGTGCCTCCGCTGGTACCATAGGTTTTATTTCAGGACTTGGTGAGCTTATTGGCTACTCCATGAGATATGTCTTCGGAAGAATTACCGATAGGACTCACAAGTACTGGACAATGACCATATTTGGTTACATATTAGATATATTAGCCGTACCTGCCCTGGCCCTTGTAGGCGAGCATGGTTGGGTTGCGGCGTCAATTTTACTTGTGATTCAAAGAATGGGTAAGGCAATTAAAAAGCCTGCCAAAGATACCATTATGTCCTTTGCCGCTTCAGGCGAGGGAGTTGGAAAGAGCTTTGGAATACAAGAACTACTGGATCAAATCGGTGCCTTTCTCGGCCCTGTGCTTCTCTATGTGGTAATGCTTTTTAAAACTGAAGGCAGCACCTTTGAAATTTATAAAACCTGTTTTGCCTTTCTTTTAATCCCTGGACTAATTACAATTATTATGCTCTTTGTAACAAAATATAAATTTCCAAACCCTGAACATTTTGAACCAGAGCCTAAGGAATACATTCCATTTAAAATAAAGGACAAATTTATCTACTACATCATTGGTATAAGTCTATTTGCCTTTGGATTTATAGATTATGCACTTATTGTAATGCATATTTCAAAGACCTTTGGCGCCCTAGGACAAGGTATCGTAACTTCGTCCTTAATCAACAGCGAAACAATTCCTCTTTTATATGCGGGAGCAATGTTAATTGACGCTGTAGCTGCAATGGTGTTTGGCTATATGTATGACAGAAATGGTGTAAAGGCATTGGTGTTATCCACAATCATTTCAGCACCCTTTGGGGTTTTCATTTTTACAAAGACTTCAACACTTGCAGTTTTTATAGGCCTTGCCCTTTGGGGCGTTGGCATGGGTGCTCAGGAGTCCATATTAAAGGCGGCGGTAACTTCCATTGTTCCAAAGCAAAGTCGCGCCACCGGTTATGGAATATTTGAATGTTCCTTTGGTGTGTTTTGGTTTTTAGGAAGCGCCCTCATGGGTATGCTATATGAAAAAAATATTTTGTTGATGGTTTTTGTTTCAATTATTGCGCAACTTCTTGCAATTCCATTTTATTTAAAATCTTCTAAGAAATAGTACAAAAAGACAGGGCAATCATACCCTGTCTTTTAAATTATTTTATCTTTTCAATTACTCTATACTTACTGTCAAAACCTTCTGATGTGCCTGTGAATGAAGAATCATCTTTTGCCATTTCTGACATCTTGTCCAAAACATCTTTAAACTGTGGTAACTTATCGGTCTTTCTATCTATTTCATCAATTCCCTTGTCTTTGAATTCCATAAGCTTTTCACTAAATAGATTCATGTTGGTGTTTAATAACTTACTTCCATCTTCTAGTTTAGTTGCTCCTGTTGAAAGTGATCCTATTCCATCATCAAGTTGCTTTATACCATTTCTTAAAGGTGTTAGGCCTTGTGAATTAACCTTTGTTAAATCTCCAAGCATTTGAGATTTCTCTTTGAATTGGTTTAGTCCACCGGAAAGTTCTCCTGCACCTTTATTTAATGCTTCAGAATTTTTATCCAGTTCCTTTATTGCATCAGCAAAAGCTTCCACGCCCTTAACATTTTCTGCTGTTCCTGCTGCAAGTTTAGTTGAACCTTCTTTTAAACTTCCTGTGGCTTCATCAAGCTTTGTAAGTGAGTCTGATAAATTTAATAATTTTGCTGGATCAACTTCTCCTTCAAGCTTTTCAATTCCTTGGTTAACTGATGCATTTATTTTATCTGCTCCTTGACTAAGTTGTGAAGAGCCTTGTTTTAGTTCTTCTAGACCCTTTGGTAGTCTTGCCATTCCTTGATTTAATTCACTTGAACCCTGTGCAAGTTTTGCAGTTGCTTCTTTTAACTCACCAAGACCTGCAAGGGCTCCCATATTTTGTTCCATGCCCTTTTGTACTGCTAATGTGTTTGCAACATTTTGAGTTGATGCACCAATATTTTGTGTATTTGCGCCAATATTTTGTGAAGCTTCTCCAATGCTATTTATAACAGCATATATCTGTGCAGCTTTTTCACTTTCACCATTCGCTTCTAAAGTAGCTGCCACTTGTGAAAGTGTTCCAATGGAGTTTTTAATTCCTTGAATATTTCCTCCAATGGCATTTGCATTTGATGCGATATTTCCTAAGTCATCTGACACATTTATATTTTTAAGTCCGGACATATCTGGAATGGACATACCTTGTACTTTTTCATTTAGTCCTTGTATTCCATTGTTTAGTTCGGTACTACCTGCTAAAAGTTTTTCAGAGCTATTTACAGCTTCATTTAATCCACTGTTTAGACTTTTTGCTCCATTAGATAGACTTGAAATTCCGTTTTGAAGTTCACTAACTTTTGCTACAACAGAATCTTTTTCCCCTTCTAAATTTCCAAGTTTTTCTGATCCTTCTCTTAGTTGACCTGTGGCAGTTTTTAATTTTCCAAGGCCTTCGTCAAGTTTTTCTGATCCTTCTTTAAGTTGTGTTGCACCACCAACTAACTTTGAGCTATTTTCATTTAATTTTGAAACACCTTCAGTGTACTTATTTATGCCTGATGCCAAGTTGTTTGAGCCATCTGCCATTTGATTAATAACTCCTGGCAAATACTTAACTTGATTTAGTGCATCTCCAAGTTTATTTTCTAAAACTCCAGTCTTGTCATAAAGTTCCTTTGAACCACTTTTAAGTTTTGTTGCGCCATTTGATAGTTCATTAATTCCTCCACTTAACTTATCTGTTGCATCGGTAAGTTTTTTTGATGCATCTACAAGTTTTTGAGAGTTATCTTCAAGCTGTTGAAGTCCATCTCTAAGTTTTCCAATTGAGTCCATTTTAACATCTTCTTGGAAAAGCTCGTTGGATATTACAACATATGATTCAATAGGCACATAGTCCTTAATAACCATTTCCATTTCAGCGCTGTCTTTAAACTCTTCCATTTGCTTTTCTTCTAAAATATCTTTGAAGTTGTCTTTTAGCCCTGGAGTAAGAACTGTTGTAACAACTTGATTCTTGCCATCTTTTATAACTTTAGAATTTTTTGCAACAATATTTGAAACATTTTCTTCACTAAATGTCATTGCACTCATAACAACATATGGTGCATATATCTTTTTATTTTGTCCATCTATCTTTTCATTTTTAAAGTTTTTATTCTTTGCGTTTACTACAATTTTT
Organism: Lagierella sp. ICN-221743; assembly: GCF_037890055.1. Taxonomy (NCBI): domain Bacteria; kingdom Bacillati; phylum Bacillota; class Tissierellia; order Tissierellales; family Peptoniphilaceae; genus Lagierella; species Lagierella sp. ICN-221743. The sequence continues at coordinate 61,647 of NZ_JBBKBD010000003.1, forward strand.
AACTTACCAGACTTTCCTTCAAGATCTTTGTTACTTACTTTCTTTCCATCGAGATAGTATTCAATTTCCACATCAACCGGAATGTCTTTATCAGTCACACCTTGATAATACACATCTTTTTTGTCCCTATTCCAGTTTATATATCCATTTTCTTCTTCTATCTTTTCCTCAGTTTTTAAATCCTTTATATCTTTTAGATCGGTCTTATCTTTACCATTAATATTTTCATCAGAGTTTAACCAAACAGAAACCAATTTTTCCTTAACTTTATTGTCCTCTTTGATTACATAAACTGTTTCACTTTTATTTATTGTACTTTGGGCTGCAAAACTTGTGTTTGCAATTGCAAGTGAGGATGCAAGAGCAACTGCAAGAGCCCTTTGTAAATTTTTATTCATTTTTTCCTCCTCTTAATCCTTTTGTAGTCTTTTTAATAAATGGAAATACTATTGAAAGCACAGCAGGTAAAAGAAGTATAATTACTGCCATACTTATGATTGCACCTCTTGCAAGGAAGGTGCAGATTGTCGATACTATCTCCATCTTTGAATATAGTCCCACGCCGATTGTAGCAGCCATAAATGACAATGCGGATGTAACGATGGACTTTGAAGTTTCCTTTGTGGCAATCTTTAAAGATCCATCAACGTCATTTGACTTACTATATTCATGCATAAATCTGTCTGTTAACAAGATTGAATAGTCTATTGTTGAACCAAGTTGTATAACTCCTATGATTATTGAAGTTATAAATGGTATTGTCTGTCCTAAATAGAATGGAATTCCCATATTGATTTGAATTGCCAGTTCTATTGCAGCAATTAATATAATTGGAATAGCAAAGGACTTAAACACAAATACCAAGATTAGAAAGACTACGGCAATTGATACGATGTTTACCCTTTTGAAGTCGGAATTTGAAATAATTGTAAGGTCGTCAGTTAAAACCGCTTCTCCTGTTAAATATCCTTCTTCATCATATTTATTTATAATCTCTCTCATTTCTTTTATCTGATTTCTAACTTCCTTTGAAGCTGTTTGATACTTTGAATTTACCATTAACATCTTGTATCCGTCTTTTGCAAAGTTTTGTTGTAACTTCTTAGGTAAAAGCTCATCTGGCACGCTAGAACCAATCATGGTGTTTGTACTAATAACTGAGTTTATTCCATCTACATCTTCGAGTTCATCTATCATCTTATTTATAGAAGTATTTGAAATATTTTCTTTAGCTATAATGAAGTGAGTTGTTGCCATATCATAATCTTTTTTCATCTTTTTAAGTGCAACTATGGAGTCCAAGTCCTGAGGTAGTGATCTATCTAGGTTGTAGTATACATTTGTATTTATGGATCCATAAATCGCTGGGATGAAAAGTAATAGGAACACAAGGGAAATAACTCTCTTATGTCTTATGTTAAATTCTGATAGCCTGTCAAAAGATGGCATAAGCACTCTGTGATTGTACTTACTTACTGCTTTGTCTGTCAGTAATAGCATTGGTGGAAGTACAGTTACCGTTGATATAAGTCCAATTAAAACTCCCTTACTCATTACAAGGCCAATGTCCTTACCAAGTCCAAGTTCCATCAAAATCAGAACAATAAATCCTGCAAATGTGGTTAAGGAAGAAGCAAATAAGGATGAAATTGTATTTTGAATTGCCCTTTCCATGGCGTCTTCAATGGTTTCTCTCTTCTTCTTTTCTGCGACAAATCTGTGGTATAAAAATATGGAATAGTCCATTGTCACCGCCAGTTGAAGTGTCGCCGCAATAGCCTTGGTTATATAGGAAATGTCTCCAAGGAATATATTGGTTCCAAAGTTATATACAACTGCATAGCCTATTGTGAGCAAAAATAAAAACGGTATAACCGTAGATTCATTTGTAAGTGATAACACAATTAAAGCAAGTACCACTGCCAGTGCCACATATATAGGAGTTTCTTTATCTATAACATCCTTTGTATCCTTTACAAGTGACGAAATTCCGCTTAGGTACATCGGTTTTGAGTCAAGCTCTCTTATCTTTTCTATTGCTGACATGGTCACAAAGGAAGATGAAGAATTTTTAAACTTTACAAGCATCAAGGTACTGTCTTCTGAATAGAAAACATCCTTCACCTCATTTGGCAAAAAATCTTTCGGTATGCCTTCTCCAACTATGGAGGACTTTGAAATTACATCTTCAACCCCTTCTATCTTTAAAATTTCTTCTCTTAATTTTTCTGCATCCTGGTCTGAACCTTCTAAGATTAACATCCCGGTTGCAGCATTATTAAAGTTCTCATCAAGTATCTTTTGTCCTTCTGTAGACTTTAGGTCAGAAGGTAAATAAGTTAGGATATCATAATTAACATCGGTCTTTTTGTAACCAATAAATGATGGTATAAGAAGCAAAGTCATTATGATAAGAACTAACTTTGGATGATGAGAAACAAATCTTGAAAATTTTTTCATATTCTCACCTTATCTAAAAATTTTCTCTACTATTTTAAATAGTACAGATTTCATTTCGTCTACATTAAGCAGTGAACCTTCCATCATGGAAGACTTGCATGTTGAAATAACTATGTGCATAGTTAGGGATAAAATATATAATTGCTCCGCTTCAGTATGCCTTTCAGAAAACAGCTCCTGATACTTGCTCAGTATAAATTTAAGAGCACTGTCGGCTTCCTTAAATCTTTCGTCATTTTCAACCTTGGAATATAAAACCCAATTCAAATTTTTTGAAATCAGCTCAAGTTCCATTGGATGTTCCACCATATAATCGATGATGTAACCAATAAATGAGTTATATCTTTCAGTAGCGCTACTTCCCTTGCAAGATTTCTCTGCATCATATAGCACATCAACCATTACATCTGTGACAATCTTTTCTTCCAGGTCCTTCTTGTCTTTAAAATAAAGATAAAAAGTTCCAAGACCAAGCTTTGTACTTCGCATGATATCCCTAATGGAAGTCTTTTCAATTCCCTTTTCTTCAAAGAGTTTTATGGTCTCTTCCATTATTCTTTTTTCTTTTTCTCTTTTGTTTTTATTTTTATTTAGCATAATCTCACACCTAATTGAACACTGTTCATTTTCGACAAGAATAATAATAACACTAAAATGAATATTGTTCAATACTTTTTATGAAGTTTTATCATATATTTTTTTATATGTAGTTTGTGATTGTGATTAAAGATTGAAATCTCAACAATATTTTTTAATTTATCACAAAAAAATAAGGGGTCTCCCCCTTATTCATAACCTATAACGCCATTTTGTAAATTTCTAATACATCCTTTTCTTCCAAATGAACAAAGCCTGCTATCTCTGGTTTAGCTCTATTTGCCATGCAATTTTTCGCCATGACTTTAAGATCTTCTTCGTTAAAGCCCTCTTCTCTTAAAGTCTTTGGAATACCAATTGATACAAAGAACTTTCTCAACTCTTCTATTGCTCTCTTTGCATCTTCTTCAAAGGAGTTTCCTCTGTCTAAATCAAACACATTATGTCCAAACTCTGCAATTTTTTCTGCTGTTTCGTCATTTAAGCAATACTCCAACCAATATGGTGTAAGTATGGCAAGGCCCACACCATGTGTAATGTCTTTAAGTGCAGAAAGTTCGTGTTCCATTGGATGCACTGACCATGCAGTAGACTTTCCACTGTCAAGTAGTCCATTGATTGCCCAGCTTCCTGCCCACATTAAGTTTGCTCTAGCTTCATAATTTTCCGGCTCTTTAATTGCAATTGGACCATATTTTATACAAGTTTTTAATACTCCTTCTGCAAATCTATCTTGTAAGTAAGCTCCGTCGTTTAAGGAAAAATAATTTTCCATTGTGTGACTCATAATGTCCGCTGTTCCCGCTGCTGTGTGATATTTATCAACGGAGAATGTAACTTCAGGATCCATAACAGCAAACTTTGGTAGTACATATTCACTGCCCCATCCAAGCTTTTGTCCTGTTTCTTCGTTTGTTATAACTGAAGCCACGTCCATTTCAGAACCAGTTGCTGAAAGAGTTAGTACTGATCCAAGTGGTACTGCGTCAACTGGGTCATGTTTTCCAATAACTATATCCCATGGGTCACAGTTTGCTTTAGCACCAGCAGCCACAAGCTTTGCTGTATCAATTGTAGAGCCTCCACCTACTGCAAGGATAAAGTCAATATTATTTTTCTTTACCAAGTCCACCCCTTCTCGACATTTGTCGATTCTTGGATTTGGTACTACACCTGAAAGTTCATGGTATGAAATCTTGGCGTCTTCTAAAACTTTTACAATTTTATCATATAGGCCAATCTTTTTTATACTTCCCTTACCATAAACAAGTAGTACCTTATCGCCATACTTCTTAATCTCTTCAGGAATTTCATCAAGTTTATCCCTACCAAATAAAATTTTAGTAGCAATATTAAAATTAAAATCTTTCATTCTATCTCCCCCTATCTTAATTTAATATACCCAGTTTGATTTACTTGATACTATCTTTCTAGCTTTTATAAAATTTATCAAAGTCCTTAACCATCATCATGATTCTATTTCTATCTTCTTCAAGAAGTTCCCTTCCCTCATTAGTAATGGTATAGAACTTGCCGTTACCATCAATCTTTGCCCTCTCGATAATATCTTCTTGTAAAAACTGCGCCAACAGTGCATAGAGGGTTCCCGGAGCAAGATTTATTCTTTCATTTGTAATTTCACTAACCCACGAAGTTATTTCAGAACCATTTCGCGTTTCACAAAGGGCAAGTAAAATATAGTACATAGGTTCAGTTAACGTTTGAAACTTACCTCTTGCCATTTACATCACCTAAAAATTTATAAATCTCAGTTTTAATTTCAGGATTATTAATCTCTCCTTCTACAACTAATATGACTCTGCCCTTTAAGACTGCATATCTGTTTCCTTCAGAAAGCTTGTAGGTCTTATCATATTCATATTCTTTTGAAATATCTTTTACATGTTCTCCGAAGTACGGATGGTTTTTAGCATTTTTTATAATCCTCTTATAGAGATTTTTTGCCGTATCTTCGTCTTTGGATATAGTTCTTTCAACGCTAAAGTCATTATTAGAATAGATTTTGTGTTCAGTTAAAAATATCCCCTTGCTAAGTTCCGTAACTTCATAGCCGCCACTAACTTCGGTATTTTTATTATAGGGCAATTTATTTATAATGTTATAGCTCATAAAGTAGTTTATACCAAATATTGCAACGACCATTAGAATAAAAAATTTCTTTTTTGAAGCTGTGCTGATATTCATAGTCTTAATCTTCTTTCTGAAAAGAAACACCAATAGACACATTAAAACAAATGGTGACCAAAGTAGTAGAGTGTATTTTAATCCAAGTGTTGGATTTACATCCACAAATTGTAAAGTTATGCCTACTATTATCAAAATCAAACTTGCCATTATAAGATATACAAAGAACTTTGAAAAGCTAAGCCTACTAAACTTCAAGTCCCTACTACAACTTACCTCTCTATTTCTTCTATAGAATACAGAATAGTCTACAAGGGCCAACAAGTCGAAGATCAACATTAAAAGTACGGATGGACCAAGTACCATACTATAGTTAGAATAATAAAACTCTTCAGATAAAAAGTTTGCAAAGGTGAAGAAGTGTAAAAGTAGTAGCACTACGGACAAAATTGCATTTGAAATGATTTCTCTTTTTACAGATGTCCGTAATATTTTTAGCTCTTCCACATCGTCATTATATAAACTTTTATCTTTTGCTTTAGTTTTATATAAGTTCATATTGTAAGATTTAAAAATAAAGTCATAGCCATATCCCTTTGCCATTTCATTTAGGTCGTCAAGCTCCTGTTTTGAAAATGCATTGTACTTGTCTTCGTTATTTGAAATAACGAATTTATAATCCACGTCCTTTGGCTCGGTTTTTTTAAAGAAGTGCATAAAAGAAAATTTTGCAGTTTCTATTTCATAGCCCTTCTTCGCCATCTCTTTATACCAATTTTCAAAAAGTCCAAAGTTGGCATAGGTTAAAAATCTAAATCGTAACATAATCTCCCTCCTTAGTATCGACTATCGATACTTTAATTATATATCGATAGTCGATACTCGTCAATAAAAAAAGATTAGACCCTCGCCTAATCTCTTATAATATGTTTTCTAATTTCATCTGATAACTTTTTATTATTATGATTATCCAAATACTCCAAATAGTTTTTAGTATTCTTACCATCTATTCTATCAAAAGCAACTAATAAATCTTTTATGGCTTCTACTCCATAATTTTTATATATCTCATAGAATATTAAAGTTCCTACACTATGAACTTCTTTTGGTCTTTTTCTACCCAGTTCATTTAATATAAGTTTTTTATTACCAACTTCACCCCTATGATATTCTATAAATTCTTCAATATCTCTTTTTTCACAGTTTAGAACAAATAAGTATGCGGACCATTCCGCTATCGTTTCATTTAACCAGTCCTCCCAAGAATTTACATTTGCACCTTTCGCATAACTATGGGCAAGTTCATGGGCAAGTCCCTTAAATGATGAACTCGATTCAAAGTCATCATAATCTTTGTCTGAAGTTATTACAACAAGATCTTTCCTCTTATATGCAGAATCTTCCCAAATCTCATTGTAAGGTAGAATAACCATGTCTTCTTTATTAGAAGTTTTTCTGCCATAAAGATCTTCAAGATATTTTCTTGCCAAATTGTGATTTTTAAAAATATATTCTACATATGGCCTTTGAAATTCCTCATAGTATATTTTAAGATATTCACTTTCTTTTATCTTATAAAAATCTCTATTTAAAAGGATTATGTTACAATCGTCAACTACAGGATCTGTATAATTAATTTTCCAAATTTTTTCTCTTTCGTCAAACTCTCCCTTAACAAGTTCATAATTTTTATATCTTTTTATCCTAACATCAAAATTTGTCTCTGCATCAAATCCTATTGGATACCATCCGTTATAAAATGAAAAGTGAATAATTTTTTCTTCAAAATACCTATAATAACCTGACAACTTTCCTCTATACTTAATTATTAAATTGCCTTCCTTATCCTTTGGTAAAGTTACAGTATATTTAAGCATCTCAGGCAGAAATTCCATTTTATAATCTTCTTTATTAAATTCTAAATTCTTATCATTTAATAAAATTTTCTCAATATTGAAAGACTTTGCCAAAGCGAAACAAAAATTATTTTTCTCTTTTAAATATTTAGATATATCAATTTCACAAACTACAATTATCTCCTCTGAAACAAAGTCACACTCCACACTTAGCTTCATATTATCTCCCCCATTTCTACCATGTACAAAGCCCCGTCTTTTCTTGGAACTTCCAAAGATTTCTTAAAATAAATCCATCTTCGTAATATTTTTCAATTGGCACAGTGTATTCTCCATCTTCGTTATTCCAAATTCTTTCGTAATAACTCTTAATGTCTTTGTAAATTTTTCCGTCCTTTGGAAGAATCATTTCAACATCCGTTTCAAGGTTATAGTTTTGAATATTTCTTCTTGTGAAGTTGGCGCTTCCTAAAATAGCTCTGCTATCTTCCTTGGAAAAGTCAAAGAAGGCAAGTTTTGTGTGGAACTGCTCACCATGGGTCTCGTACCATCTAACATTAATATCTGGATTTTTATCCACTAGCTCACTAAGTGCGGGCCTATTTGGACTTCCATTTTTTTCAATTCCAAAGGCATCCTTGTTTAAATCAGCAATTATATTTACTTCTACCCCACGGTTAGAAGCCTCTGCTAGTTCACTTAATAATTTTCTATCTGCAATATAAAATATGGCAATATTTATTTTGTCGCCCTTTTGTGTTTTAGAAATATTTTCTTTAAGTGCGTCATAAATCTTTCCTTCAGTTATAACTCTTAAATCTACATCGGATTTTTCTATAGCCTCTGCCTTAAAGCTCTTAATATTTGGATAATCTTTTTCCACTAGACCAAGCTCCGACTTTATAAGGTCCTCCATGGCCTTGCCATAAAAACTTACGGCAACATTAGAGTGATTCGAACTTGGGTCATGTGGGTTTGAAGATGAAACAATGGCCCTTTGGTCAGTGACTAACACCTTTCTATGATTGGCTTTAAAGTTTAGAAGTCTTAAAAAAGACCTTACTGTAATCTTTGGACCATTAGGATCAAATAGATTTCTTATTATGCCGCCTTCCGGGGAACCCATCCAGCTCAAGTAAAATTTATAAAATCCAGAATATAGTGGGTTCGAATCTCTAATTTGCCTTTGATTTGTTATGGTCACATCAATGCCACCCTCCATTAATTTTTTTATATTTTTTTGAGTGTATGCTCCATAAAAATTGTTAAGCTCATCGGTTATAAAGACGATATCCATTTCTGGATTTTCTTTTTTCTTTTCAATTAGTGCGTCTGTCATTTCTTCAACTTGATTGTCAAAGCTCATCTTTTTTCTATCGTATTCATCATTGTATAAAAATAAATCAAGAACGATAAAGTCCTTCGCTTCTTCTATAGCTTCCATTTGCTTTTTAAAAATTACACTTTCTTTTTTTAATTCGCCTTCTTTTTTATATCTTAAATCATATAAAAATTCCACATCTTCTGCTGCGTAAAATTTTCCATCCACATTTGATTTGTCATAGCTTTTTGTAGTCAAACTATATATAAATGGAACAATCAAAAGCACCAATATGACTACTATAATAATCTTTTTATTCATTTTAACTCCTCCGAGTTTTCATTTTGTTTAATACATTGTATTTTTAATTTATGTATCTATTATAACATTAAAGAAGACTTTTCAAGCACTCAATTTTAGACTAAATACCATTTCTACAACAATGTTTACTTAATTGAAAAATAAATTTTTTAAGATGGGTTGAGTGCTTGAAGTGCTTGATGTTTTTTCATTTTTTTGAATTAATTTACTTTCTTAGCTTTTTCATTTATAATAACAAAAAGGGGGTATTAAATGAGAAAAATTGAAGATTTAAACAATCTTATAGGAAACACTCCTATGGTTCAAATAGATTTCACATATAAGGGCGAAGTTAAAAAAATATTTGCAAAGGCGGAGTACTTCAACCTTTCTGGAAGTGTAAAAGATAGAATGGCCTACCATGTACTTAGGCTTGCCTATGAAAAGGGTGACATTAAACCTGGAGATACAATAGTTGAAGCAACCAGCGGCAATACCGGCATTGCCTTTTGTGCCATTGGTGCATATTTAAATCATCCCGTTGTAATATTTATGCCAGACTGGATGAGTGACGAACGAAAAAAACTTATTAGAAGCTTTGGTGCTAAAATAGTTGAAGTTTCTAAAGAAGAAGGTGGATTTACCGGCTCTATAGAAATGGCAGAAGAAATGGCGAAGGCTGACGGAGTTTATCTTCCACGACAATTTGAAAATGAAGACAACTCTACTGGACAATACATTAGTCTTGGTAGAGAGATTGTAGATAATTTAAAAGAAATTGGTCTTGTAGCTGACGGTTTTGTAGCAGGGGTTGGTACAGGTGGTACCGTTATGGGTGTAGGCAAGGCAATTAGGGAAGCAAATCCAAATGCGAAAGTATTTCCACTGGAACCACTAGAGTCCCCTACCCTTGAAACCGGCGGCAAAAAAATTGGAAGCCATAGAATTGCAGGAATAAGTGATGAATTTATTCCAGATTTATGTAAATTAGATGAGCTTGATGATATAATTTCTGCATCTGATGGAGACTCCATACTAATGGCACAAAAACTTGCTAAGGCAGGTCTTGGTGTGGGAATTTCTTCAGGGGCAAACTTTATTGGCGCAATTAAAGCCATGGAAAAAGGTTGCAGCGTAGTTGCAACGGTCTTCCCCGACGACAATAAAAAATATTTATCCACAGACCTTATGGAAGATGAACCTGTAAAAGATTATCATTTGTCAAAAGATGTAGAAATATTAGGATTCAAAGTAATACGATAAATATACTTGCCTCTTGATTGGTTAAAACTAATTAAGAGGTTTTCTTTTTATCATATAGTCTTTTACTTTAAACTAGAGTATAATCTAATCAATAAGGAGAAGCCATGGACGAAAAAAGAAAACTCAAATTTATTTTTTATGCATTTGCACTTCTACTTGTTATTGGTGTAATAGGTTATAAAATCCTGTTAAAAGTAGACTTTGTAGATGCACTATACATGACAGTCATAACTATATCCACTGTAGGTTTTGGTGAAATTGGTACCACCAGCAACCTATCGGAAATATTTTCCGTGTTTATGATATTTTTAGGAGTTGGTGTAGTTGGATATGCCTTTACAACGGTGGTTGCCATGTTTGTTGAAGGTAAGGTTGTAGATTTATGGAAGGGAAGTAAGATGGACAAAAAAATTTCTGCTTTGAATAATCACTACATAATCTGTGGTTCTGGAGAGTTGGCAGAGGTAATCATAAATAAATTTATTAGTGAAAATTTGGATTTTGTCGTTATCACTGACAATCGTGACGACCTGGACGACTATAGCCACCACAATATTTTGGTTGTAGAAGGTCATTCCACTGAAGAAAGTATTTTGGAGCATGCGGGAATCGAAAGGGCCAAGGGCCTTATTGCAACTTTGGATAACGAAGTAGATAATATTGTAACGGTGCTTACTGCAAGAGATTTGAATAAAGAAATATATATTATTGCAAATGCCATTACTAAGTCTGGAAGTGAAAAATTATTAAAGGTTGGCGCAAACAAAACTCTATCTGCCACAGAAATAAGTGGCAAGAGGATGGCCTCACTAATGATAAAACCAAATATTATTTCATTCCTAGATGTATTTACAAGGGTTGGCGAAGTGGAGCTGGACCTTGAAGAGGTTGTGGTTATGAACAGCTCTTACTTGGAAAACAAAAATTTAATTGAAGCACAAATACCTAAGAAGACTGGACTTATTGTCCTAGCAATAAAAAAGATTGAAGACGGAAAGATGCTCTTCAACCCTCCAGGGGATTACACTTTTAAAATCGGCGATGTGCTAATTGTACTGGGAAGGGAAGAACAAGTTGATAAGTTAAGGCACTTAGGTGATGAAATAAAATAAGGCTATCGTAAGATAGCCTCTTTATATCTACAAAAATTTTTCTCTTATTATTTTTGACATTTCCATAAAGTTTTCCCTAAAGATGTAGTGACTTCCACTCATTAAATATATTTCTCCGTAGTTTTGATCAATGGCATTTTTAGTTTCGATATATCGCCAGTCCTTATCCTTGTCCTCTTTCTTTGTTAGGAAAAATATTTTTTCTGTCTGTTTTGGATAATGTAAATCCTTTATTTTATTCCAGTTATTTGCAAAGTTTCGTCCCTCATTTAAATTGTCATCATTTGCAAAGTCTCTATATAGCCTATACCTTATTTGCGCTTTTATTTCATCACTATAATAATCATTATCCGCCATAAACCACTTTGGATTTATCCACGATAGAGCTCTTATTAGGCCAAGCTTGTTGGACCATTTTCTAAGGATTGGAAGAAAAGTGTTGCCAGTGTACTCCAATTGATGTGGCACCGACGTATCCATTCCAATAAACCCTGCCACTTCATCATGATATTTGTTAAGATAGTAAATTGAATACACCCCGGAGATTGAATGGGAACATAAAATATAGTTCTTATATCCAAGCTTTTGAATAACTTCATGTAGCTCTTCAGTAATGTTTTCCACAGTTCTAGGTGCACCAATAACATCCGAGTCACCATATCCAAATGGTTCAATTGCAATAACATGAAAATCTTTTGAAAGTTCATCAATTAGAGGCGAAAAGTCAAGGCCCGGTGCTGTGGTTCCATATCCTGGATCGATGATTATAACCTTTTTATCCTTTGGACCCTTTTCAACAATATTTATTTTTTTGCCCCTTATTTCAATCTTTTCTCCATAGTCTATAATCTTATCCCTTTCCTTTAAAAGCATATACTTATTAATTGAAAAAGTAATAAGTAGAAAGACAAATAACACCGATATAATTTTAAAAAATTTCATAACCTCATCCGATTCTTCCATAGCAATGCTATTTAATTTGGTCGAGTATCTCTTTTGTCTTTTCCACATCCATATTATGGTGGAATTTTCCATTTATCATAATATTCGGCCCATCTTTACACTTTTTAAAACAATTTTGTGCTCTAAGTCTAATGCGGCCATCTTTAGAAGTATCATTAAAATCCATTCCAAGTATACTCTTAACAGTTTTTAAAACTTCCATGGAGCCATTCTTGGCACATCTAGGTCCAGTGCAACAAATAATTTCATACTCAACCTTTGACTCCTTAATGGATGGCATAAACTTGATTATGGTCTTGATGATTTTTTCATCTAAACCAAAGGCTTTGGCAATTTGTTTTTGATGACTAATGGACACATATCCAAAATCACCTTGGCAACTTCTAATTGAGACCTTCGCTCCCTCTTGACTGCCTTTGCCAAAACTTAAAACAGTTTCTTCCAGTTTATCCCTAAATATAAGTTCGTCACTACTAGCTTCACACATACTATCACCCTCTATTATTATACTTTCTTTATACCCAAAAAGGATTAATTATCTGCAATAAAAAAACCACCCCGAAGGGTGATCTCTTAAAGATTAAAATATATTCTTATTAGTCCAAGTATCAACATGTGCACTGGATAGAATAAATAATTTAACCATTTGTACTGTTTTCCTCTTTCGCCATTGTAGGTAAGGGTCATACCAAAACCTAAAAATGAATAGAGTTCTTTTAATACTGAAAGATATCCAAGGCCTGCTCCAAGTAGTGGCTTGTCGTAGAAAATATAGTAAATGTATGCAATGACTATGGCGTGGTAGTCGTAGTCAAGACTTAGTTCCATGGATATAAATCCAAAGATTACAACGATTATTATTGATACAATATACCATAACACCTTGTTTTTAATTTTGTCCTTGATGCTGTCAATAATCCAAATTGTTAGTAGGCAAAGAGCCAAAGTAAACATAATGTTATTCCAATCAGGTTGATAAATTGTTTTTGACGTAAAGATGTCAAAAGGTATTTCAGTTATAAAACCGAAAATCAAAAGAGTTAAAAAGTATTTCTTTCTATTTCTCGTCTTAAAAAAACCTTCTACTACAAAAAATATAAATAATGGAAACGCAATTCTACCTAAAATTGAAAACAGATTGGATAGATGAAGTAAAAATCCCTTTCCATCTAGAAAAGGCGTTATCAAACTATTGTTTACATGATCTATAAGCATAGATAAAAATGCTATATACTTTAGCTGTGCTCCATTTAAAACTTGGAACTTCTTTAGTTTTTCATTTTCAAATCTTTTATTTGTATCCATAATTCCTCCTATAAAAACATTTTTAAATTTTAGCAGCTGCTATGAATTTTGTCAATAAATAATATTTATAAAACAATTTATGACGTATGCATTGATGTGGTCTTAAATTAAACAGCTAAAGCAAAGTGGACTGAACTTCTTTACGAAGTCAGTCCACTTTTTTATCCGTTTATTATTTTTAATTCCTTAACCATATTTAGCCTTGATATTTTAACCTTCTCTACTAGATGAACCAATATAAATGTTACAATGCTAAGTACATAGGCCAATATAAATATTGATTTTGGAACTGGTATATCAAAATATGCATCAAATTTTTCCATGGCTATAAATAGCATATATTTTATGAGCTTGTCCAAAATAGGTATTAAAATTATCTGATACACTATTAGTATTAAGAATATGGTATTTATATAAACTTTTGAAATTTCTCTGTCTTTAAATCCAAAAATTTTAAGATATGTTATATTAACCCTTGACTTATCAATTATTAAGGATGAAATCATTGAGGTTAGTATAAAATAAAATGTTAAGGAGACTACTATTAACATGGTAAATACAACTCCAAAGGAGTCTAGGAAATGGTCCATAAATTTTGACATTTCATTTTTGTTTAATTCAGTAATTAGATTGTCTTTTGAAATGTCTAACTTTTTATCTGACATGTAACTATTAAAATAATCTTTGTCTCTTTCTATTATTTTGTTTAAAGATTCTCTACTTGTAAATATTTGAAACAAACTATTGTCCTTGTCTATGTCTTTTATCTTTAATTTTTTTATCTTACTGTTGTAGCTTTCCCTTATTCTAAATGTGTCTGATTTTTCTAAACTAAATCTTTTTGAAAATCCAGAAGAAACTATAACTTCATCTTCTTTTAAATCTTCTACGTTTAGATTTTTGTATTTGCTATTTTTATCTACTCCATAGAATTGAATTTCTTTGTTTTCACTATCAACCAATTCCGCATTTACCACTGTGGCAATATCTGCGTTCACCTCTTTATTTTCCCTTTGCTTTACAAAATAGATATGATTATACTTCATCTCATTTTGCATATTTTTAGCATAATTTTTGAATACGGGCTTTGCAGAAAGTGAAAATACTAAAATTAAATTTGCTAAAAATACTCCAAATAAAAGAGCTACAAAATTTAACTTATTAGAAAATATAATTCTCGTTTTAAATTTCCTTAAAAACGAAATGTTTTTCAGTTTTAGTCTTGTATTCCTCTTGGTCTTTTTTAAATTTTTTCTTAAAAAATTTACAGGACTAAATTGTAAGCATCTGCTAATTACAACATAATTTATTACCAAATAGATTATTATTGGTAAAAAAGATGTAATGACAAATGAACGGGCAGAAAAGGTCACTTCAAATTTCGGTAGGTCATAGGATGCATAATAAAGGGCTGCATATTTTTTATACAGATAAGTATATGAAATTATATTTCCCACTACCGATGATATAATGGCGATAAAAAGTGGCATTGCCATGTAATTAAGCAAAAGCTCTTTTTTTCTATATCCAGACGCAAGTAGGGTTCCAATTATTGGAGCTTCCTCTTCTATCAAGCTCTTTATTTGCACCGCACTTATGAATGCAATTGCAATAAAAAGGAGTATTGATGTCAAGGTCATAGTTGGAACATCCCCTCCCATATCATCAATGATAAAGGTTATACGTTTGTTATCAAACCTTGTAACGCCATCAATCATCAAGTTTTCTTTGTTTACAACTTTTGAAATATCCTTTAGTTTTTCCTTCGCTTCTCTTTCGTTTAAATCGTCTTCAGTATGATAAGAGTAATTATATGTTATCTTTTCATTGGAAAATTTTTTAAATCCTGAATCGCTTAAAAGGCAAACTCCAAAATGGCCAGTATCCATAACAAGATCATCTCTGTTCTTTAGCAGTGACGAATAGTCTGGCAATGAAAATAGACCTGTAATTTTAAATCTTTTATTTCCTATTTTAAGAATATCTTCTAACTTTAAATGATTTGCCCTTGCATAGTTTGCAGAAATTGCAATTTCGTCTTCAGAGTTTGCAAGTCGACCTTCATAAATTTGAGCTTCATTTATATGTTTTCTATTTTTAAAAACTCTTAAGCTTTTCTTGTCTTTTACATCAGCTTCAAAATAAAAATTATCGTATAGTTTTAAAGACAAATCTTCTATTTTTTCCTTTAAATCATCTGACAATTCATAAATAGTTGTGAAGTTTCCGTCTTCAACCTTGCCCTTTTCAATTTGACTGTAATAAAGATTTTTAACAGACTCTTGAGATATGAAAAAAGAGGATGCAAACACAACTATAAATACCAGTGAAATAAAAATTGGAATAACTTTGAAAGGCTTTGATTTTATCTGTCTATAAACTCTCTTATTAATAGGATTTTTCATTTACCATACCACTTCCTTTGCGGAAAGCTTATTAGTATTAACTTCAAAGCTCTTTATCTTTCCATTATGCAAAGATAAAATTAAATCACACATTTTTGCAATTTGAACATTGTGAGTGGCTATAATTACAGTGGATTCATAATCCCTATTAAGTTGTTCTATTATCCTTAAAACATCCTTTGCGCTGTCATAGTCCAAGGCGCCAGTAGGTTCGTCACAAATTAAAAGCCTTGGTCTTTTTATAATTGCCCTTGCTATTGATGTTCTTTGTGCCTGCCCTCCTGAAATTTCATTGGGATATTTATATTTATGCTCAGTAAGTCCAAGCTTATCAATTAAATCATTTATATCTACTGGATTTTTAGATAAAAATTTTCCAACCTCGATGTTTTCAAAGACATTTAAGTCGCTGATTAAGTTGTAAAACTGAAAAATAAAACCTAAATACTCACGCCTATAATTTTCCAATTCTCTTTTTGACATCTTACTCAATTTGTTGTTGAATACATCAACCTCTCCACCATCAATGTTTTCTATACCTCCTAAAATATTCAGAAGAGTTGATTTTCCTGACCCCGACGGACCAAGAACACAAATTATTTTTTTATCTTCAAACTCTAAATCAATTCCTTTAAGAACTTCAATCCTTCCCTGTCCCGAACCATAACACTTATGTAAATTTGAAACCTTAATCATAAAACTCACTTCCTTTTTAATACTTAATACAAGCTATATCCCATTGATAACGGTTCTCCCTTTGAGTTAATTATACTCCTGCTGATAACCTTTATCAATACATTTCTGTGATAAAGTTCTAAAATAAACAAATTGTAGTTCTTTCTTGAGGATAATAAAAAATAAAAAAGGACCGAACTTCTTTACGAAGTCAGTCCATATTTTTATACTATCCTCTGCCCATTAGGGAAACTATTTTTTCGAAAATCGTATTTGAATACATTTCTTGCCTAGTTAACATATTCCAGTCCAATATGCTTTCAGCATTTATTATTTCATCTGGAAGCATTACACTTCCATCTTTTAAACTAATGCTTGGCGAAAATTCATATACATCGTCTTTATATCTCAAAGTTATTTTTGCATTTGGTGCTGTGTCACTTATGTTTTGACATATTACAGTAGGACCAGTTAAAGAAATTTTTTCTAAAGTGTAGTTTGGTCTTTCCTTTAACTCTCCTCCATCTGAAATCTCCAGCTCTTTTAATGATATGGTAGTGTTTTTAAACTTAGGGACTATAAGATAGTATTCTTCTCCCATAATTTCGTGTTTATATGTCTCTTCATTTTCTCTTATATTCAACAATAGAGAAGGGTCTTTATATTCGTAATACACTTCTTGCCAAGGATAGAGTTTTAATAAAATTTCTTTCAAACTAAATTCATCCATTGAAGATCCTAAGTATATCATAAATGCTTTTTTGTTTTCATCTTTAACATCTACGCCAAGTTCCCTTGCCATTTTTACATATTCATTTAAATAAGGAGAACTATTTATAGATTCTTTTCCAAGTTCTGTAGCTTCTGTAAACGTTCCAGCTTCTGTGTTCATGTATTGAGTATACAAAAACATAAGCCTTCCAACTTCGTCTACAAAAAATTTATTACCTTTATCATTAGAAGTATCCCATAGATTATTTAAAGACAGTCCTTCCAAGTTTCCAATATTATATATAAATGAATCGTCCTCTACATTTCTATCGTAAGCTTCCTTATAGAGCTTGTAGTCATTTGAAATCCCCTCTTCCATTAGGGAAATTTTATCTTCACTTTTAATACCAAAATTTTCTAAGACTTTATCATCACTAAGTAGTTTTCCATCTGGAAGAGAAAAATTATATATTTTGTTTAGTTCCATGTCCGCTTCATTAATATCGGTGTATTGTATACGAACGCTTAAAATATTTTCATCTTGATAAACTGAAAATATTGAAAATATTCCTAGTACATCACTATTTGCCACATCTTGATAAGTTTCGTATGATTTTTTCAAACCATTTGCAAGTTCTTCTATCTCTTTATTTGCCTTTTTTGCATCTTTTGAATCTAAAAGGATTTTTGGAATATGAAATCCATCTCTAGGTCCCTTGGCCTGGGCAAAATACTTTTCATCCATAAATTCATTCCAAATCTCCCTATCCACAACGAGATTTGATAGCGAACCTTCTTTTGCTCCCTGTACAACTTCTAAATCTTTTTTTGAAGCTAAATTATTTTCAGTTTCTTCTTGCTTAGTATTAATTTTCGAATTTATTTCACTACTTAAACCTTCTATCTTAGATGACTTGCAAGATGTTGTACAAAGGACAACAAATGCAAATATTAAAGTTAATTTTTTTAATCTTTTAATAGCCATAAGTACCTCCCATGTACATATTGACCAAAAATTATTTTTGTCAATTTCAGAACCTACTCTTCTTTTCTTAATTGTACTATTGAGTAGACAGCTAAGCCCATAAACAAAAATCCTATAGCAATAAGCACTACATACATTTTAGTATTGCTAGAAACGACAAGTTTTCTAAAATCCTTTGTATCGTGAATTCCCTTTTCCAAAGGTAAACAGTCAATTCCAGTGTCTTCCACTATCTTATTTCCCTTTTGAATTCCTAAAATTGTATATTCAAGGGGGGCATTTTCATCAACAACTGTGTATGAATAGCAAATTTCTCCAACCATATCTTTGTAGTTTTGTCCTTTATAAGTTGCACCATATTGTGGACATCGATCACCTTCTGAAAGATAAACCTCTCCAGTGTTTTTATCTTTTAAAATATTAAATGAGTATTCACCAAAGTTATCTTCACTAATATCATTCCAATTTGTATTTGCACTAAGCCCCTTTAGTAGTTGTGGATCAATTTCAATTTCTCCGATATGTGTCTTTGCTATAACCATTCCACTTACAAGATACTCTCCATTAACGCCACCGTTGTTTTCTTCTGAGTAGTCTTCTCCTATTTCAAACCAATCATAAATATAATTCGTTCCTTCTTTATGATCAAACTCTTTTACAGTTCTATAGGCTTTAATATATGGAATGGATATGTCTAAAGCTGGGTCTATAGCTGGAAGCTCTGGTTCAAGTTTGCCAGAAACTATTACGAGCTTTCCTTCGTTTTCGCTGTGGATCTTGCCATCTGTTACTGAAATCGCCGTCTTTAACTTCGCATCTGTAACTGGAGTTGAACCTCTAATTGAAATTCCAAAGCCAAGGGATAAAGCTGCTATTATTATAAAAGCAATTATTTTTTTCATTTCTTACCTCCTGGTACAATGGCTCTTCTTTTACTCTTTTTTATTATTGGACTTCTTATTCAATCTTTTTTTATTTTCCATGGCTTCATCGAGAACGCCTTTTTCCTTTGCCTTCTTCAATTTTTTATCTTTATTAAGATTTAGTCTGTTTCCCTTTAGTTCACTACTATTTTCATCATTTATCAATTCAGTTCTAACATTGTATCTCTTAGTTACAAAGGCATCATTCTTTATCAAGTTTGAAATCTCATATTTTGTTTCATCCTCATAATGATGTCTTTCGTCAGAGTTTCGGTATCTAAGATAGATAGTTGTATAAAATACAAAGCCTGATGCTAGAAGTATCCAGAAAAATTCTTTACTGTCTTGGAATTTTGTGTCGTTAAACATTTCCATTGCAGCGATAATATTTAGTATATATGCCAACACTCCACCTGCAATTTCCACAAAAACAGAAACGATAAATAGTTTTATAAAGTTAATCGGAACACTTCCCATGGTCTCCAAGGTTCTTGCGTTTACTGCCACATAGTGTAATAAGTTCTTGTTTCCCTTTGTCTGCATATAGCTATATAACCACACAGGTAGGTAAGCAGCCTTCCAAGAATCCCCCTTTACTTCAAAGTCCTCTTCTTCCCAGTGAACTCCTCTATCGTATTGGGTGATGGTTTCCTTTGCCGCAATTCTAGCAACGTCAGAACTTTGAGCATCCACAACTTCCTTTAAGGTACTAATATTGGTATCTCTTTTTTCTGATGTATAGCCCTTTATATAATTGGCATTAAACTTAACGCAATTTTCCGTATCAAAAGGCATAATGGCATTGATTATATTAGTTGTCTTTTCTTTAGAAGTGTAATCTAATTTGTCACTGCTAGCTTCGATTGAAAGGTCGTCTATAAATATATCGAACTCCCTTTCAACATCATAAACATCCACATCATATTCATATTCTGTTTTATCGTCATCGCTTTTTATTTCCCTACGAGCAGTTTCAATTTCACCTTGACCAAAAAGATCCATATGTGCATTTACATCCACTAGCATGTATGGAATATAGACACCACAGATATTTTCTGTAGTAAATTCTCTAGTAAATTTAGGGTGTGCAAAGAACTTTCTGTCATTTACAAACTCCTCAATCTTTTCTTCAGCATCTTCCTTTGAAACTTTGAAAGGAAGAATTACATCGGGAATTGCACCATTTTCAATTTGATTGTTAAGTGACAATGTATTTCTACACCAGTGGCATCTTGCCTGTGTTGAAGTCTTAGTGTCGATTACAACTTCCGCACCGCAGCTTTCACATTTTAATGTAATTAAATCCTCTGCACCTGCATCAATGTCCTTTGCACCACTTCCTATGGAAGTACCCTTCAAAGTACTGATGTCTGCATCTTCCGGCGCAAGGTCTAGCTCAAATTCATGTCTACAAAAGTTACATCTAAGTTTTCCAGTTTTCGTATTTGTCTGTATGTCAGTTGCTCCACACTTTGGACATTTTATTTGACCGTCTTTAAGGCCATTGTTCGTGTCTATTACTTTCATATCTTTTTCGGCATCCATAAGTCACCTCTACAATCCCAAGAGTTCATTTTTTAAATTATCAAATTCCTCTTGTGTTATAACTCCTGCATCAAGAAGTTTTTTCATCTTAATTAACTTATCTGTAGGATCTTCTTGATTTTGATTTACATTTTGTGCATTATTTTGTTGTGCATTATTTTGTTGTGCTACACCAAAGTTTGGTTGGTATGAACTTTGTGCTTCTGGTTGCTTTGTTCCATCCATCATATTACCAGCAGCATTCATTCCCATTCCCATAAATGCCATATTGGCACCGCCGCCATTTTCTCCAGCAGCTTGCATACCTCTTGCAGCAGCTTGTTGGAAAAATGCATTTCCACGATTTCCTGAAAGAGCGTCCGCCTTTTTAACGTCAGACATAAGAGCCTTTGTATCTTCGTCATATTCAATTGAAAGTATGGCTGTCTTTACAATTTCTAAACCCCTTGAGGTCTTCCATTGGTATCCATCTTCCACTGCAAATGAAAGTGACTTTGCAAATCCAATTTGATCCCCTTGAATCTTGCTCATACGATTGCCCCTAGTAGGGTCGTTGGTGTAATTTGAAAATGCTGCAGAAAGACTTCCTACAACTTCATTGAATAATTGTTCTGCCGCATCATTGTCCATGTCGTTAAAGTCAAATGCCGGTGCGCCTGCTTGTAAATATTTTTGTGGTACAAAGTTTTTAACGAATAAAAGAGGATCTATAATCTTTAATGTGTAAGTTCCCCTTGTTACTGCACCTACTTGAGTTCCAAAGAAAGCATCATCCCAATAGATTTCACTTTGTGTACCAAAGCGGTTATTAGGTATTTCCTTTAAATTTACATAAAAGGCAAGTTGTTGTGCGCCTGCTTGGCCACCAAATTTAATTTTTTCCCATGTAGATTTAATAAGTGAAGCTGAAGCTCCGTCCCCTGCAAAAATGCTTTGAGAATTTACATCATCTGAAGAAAATATAAATCCACCAGGTTCTGCAACTATACCTGTAATCATTCCATCTTGCAATGTAATAAGAGCTGTACCTTCAGGAACTATAATTTTACTTCCATTGCTAATTATATTTTTATTTCCCTTTGTGTTTTCACCACGACCATTGTTTTGTCCAGAAGCTTTTGCTGGAAAAACACCTGCAGTTGCAGAAAGTGATTCATCTGGAAGGTAAAAATCCAACCATTGATCTGCAAAAGTTCCACCCATTGCTCCTGTAAACGCTTTAATAAATCCCATATTGCCCTCCTTTTTAATTTCTTTTTATTCTTACCAAGTTTTCCTATGCTAATATATAACATCTATCTTTCTATCTTTATACTACTAAAGTTTTATTCTTTACACATCACCCTAAAGAATGATATTTGAAAATTTTTGGTTACAACAATCAAACTAAAATGAAAATAGAATAAATAGAAAATCTCTGATATAATAATAAAAAGATTACTTTAACCTATTAAATTTGTAATTTGTTATTTTCACAAAGGAGATAAAAATGTATCGCAAGGAAATTATCAGCTATATAGTTTCAATATTTTTAATTTTTTTGGCTTGTGTTTTGCATTATTTAGATTACTATGAAATCGTTAAATTTCCTGTAAACACAATTGTATTTTTTTTATATAGTTTTGTGATTTTTATGTGGATGCACAATATGCAAAGTAGAGTCTTAAGAAAAACTGTGGTTAGAAGATTTAAAACCATTGGTGTTATTTTGATTTGCTATTTAGCAGTTAGAACTATTAAATACGAAATCTTAATCGAAAATGAATTTGCCGTTAGCAACATTAGATATCTTTATTATATTTTTCCAATCACTTTGATACATCTAGTCTTTTTAACTTCCCTATTTGTTGGAAAGTCAGAAAGAGAAGATATAAGTAAATATTGGAATCTCTTATGTATTCCTACTTTTATTTTGCTCGCCTTTATATTAACCAATCACTTACACGGTCTCGCCTTTTCTTTAGATGAAAATGCAAGAGGTTTTAACAAGTACGGCCCATTTTTTTACATAGGACTTTTCTATATTGGCATACTGTCACTAGCAACCCTTGTATATACAATGATACCTTCATTCGTAAATAAACAAATAACTCAAGTGATTATACCTGTTTCAATTCTTTTGCTTTGGGGTCTTTACACATTTCTATATATGATTGACTCGGAAGTCTTTGAATATTTTAAAATTATTTTTAAAAGTGCAGAGTTTAATATTTTAATGGTGGTTCTATTCATAGAATCCCTAGTATTTAAGAGGCTCTTACCTTCCAACAGGGGCTATGAATCATTTTTAAAAATATCATCTTTGAGCATTGGAATAATAGATTCAAATGGAAAAATTATTTTTAGTCCTAAAAACTATCCAGATATTGATAAAAATTTAATTGAAAAAGCAGTCGATAATCCAATTGTACTCGATGAAAATACCCTTCTTGAAAGCGCAAAAATTAAGGGAGGTACCTCATTTTGGTTTGTGGACCTCCGAGATTTTAATGATCTTAAACAAAAACTATTGGATTTAAATGACGACATGCTCAGCGAAAATGAACTTTTAAAAGCGAATAATAAATTGAAAAAAAACATGGCAGAAGTTGAGGAGCAGCGTGAAATAAGAGAATATATTCACTTGAAACTAAAACCTCAATTTGACAAACTTAAATCTATTTTGATGAATTTGCCAAAAGACAATAAATATTTTGAAAAGACTTTGAAATATGCCTGCATCCTAGATGTATACATAAAGAGATATTCAAATCTATTTTTGCTAACAAAAAATAAAAATAACTTAAACCTTGCGGAGTTAAAGCTTGCCTTTAATGAATCTTTGGATTATTTAAAGCTAAGCGACATCGATACAAATCTAAAATGGGACGTAAATGGAGATTTTGATTCTAACATTTGCCTTGAGTTATACGAAATTTTTCAAATGATTTTGGAATTTTATTTTTCCTATCTTCGTTCCATAAGCGTTTCTTTTATAGAAGAAGAAAATGTACTCAAGTTAAAAATCAACATAGTGCCTAATAATAAATTTACTGAAAATTTAGATTTAGAAAATTTCCAACACGACTCTAAACTCACAATTACAAAAGATTTAATTGATAAAGAAATTAACTGGATAATTTCTTTTGAGAGGAGTGCCCTATGACTTTATTAAATTTAGACACATTTAGTTTAACCCTTCTATTTATAATTAATATGATAATTTTAATTATCAGTATGGAAATTGTAATAATGACGGCAAATAATAAAACTCATTCACGTTTTTTCATATTTGCCCTCAGTATTTTTATTTTAAGTTTTATTCCAGTGCAGGTTTTAGCAGAAATTGGAAGAGGAAGGTTTTATATTTCAAAAAATTTTATAAATTTTCCACTACAATTTTTAATTTTATATAACATTTTAATTTGTATGCTGGAGTTTATTTTAATCAAAGACTTTTCTAAAACAAAAAACAAGAGTATTGGGCATAATTCAATTAAAGAGAGCATGGACAACCTTACCAATGGAATTTGTTTTTCCAAGCTAGATGGAACTCCACTTTTAGTAAATAGAATGATGCAAGACATCAGCTACGAAGTCTTTGGCAAGATGCTAGTTAATGACGTTGTCTGTGCAGAAAATATAAAGAACAATAAAATCAGACCAAGCACAATTATTTTACAAAGAGATCCCCTGGTTTTTGAATGCCTCGGGGAAATATGGCAAATAAAAGTTATTTATCATGGCTCTGTAAGGGAAACTATTGCATATAATATAACATTAGAATGGGCACTGTACAAAGAAATAGAAAAGAAAATTAAGCAGATTCAAAAAATTAACGAAAGTTTAAGGGATTACCAAAAAAATGTGGGCGAATACACAAGGCAAAAGGAAATTTTGAAAGCAAAAATAAAAATCCACGATAAAATCGGGCAATCCCTAATATACTTTAAACGTTATTTGGAAAAAACTCATAAGACAAAGGAAGAACGGGACAAACTGATAAAACTTTGGATGGAAAGTCTTTTAATATTGGAAGATAGCGAGGACAGAGCAGAAAATAAAACAAAATTTGAAAAACTGATTTCTACGGCAAATGATATAGGTGTAGAAGTTCATGTAAATGGAAAGGCGCCATCAAATGAAACTGACTGGATACTTTTAGTGGACATAGTCCATGAAGCGTTGAACAATGCGATTCGTCATGGACAGGCAAAAAATATTTGGATTTACCTATACGAAGATGAATTTAGAATTCAATGTGAAATTGAAAATGACGGGTTAAAAGCAAAAGAATCCATCGTTGAAAAAGGTGGACTAAAAAATATTCGTCAACGTTTAGAACCCTTTGACGGTACAATTAAAATATTTACGAAACCAAACTTTAAACTTGAACTATCTTGGATAAAAGGAGAAAATTATGACTTATAAAATAATGATTGTGGATGATCAATTTGTTTCCAGAGAACTGTTTAAACTTTCTATTAACCAATCAAAAGAATATGAAGTTATATATTGTATTGATAGTGCAATGTTTGCAGATACCTATGTTTTAAAAAGTCATATTGACCTAGTTATTATGGATATTCTCATGCAAGATGGTTCAAACGGCTTAGAGGCAGCAGAAAAAATCAAAAAATTAAAACCAGATATAAAAATAGTTGCTGTAACAAGCATGCCAGAGGTGTCATGGATGGAAAAAGCAAAAAAAATTGGCATCGACAGCTTTTGGTATAAAGAAGTCTCTGAAGAAACAATTTTAGAAATTATTGAAAGAACCCTTTCTGGCGAATCCATATACCCTGATGAAACTCCAGAAGTTAGACTTGGGATGACCAACTCCTCAGAACTAACTCCAAGGGAAATTGAAGTTCTAAGGCTTCTGACCACCGGAGCCTGTAACGAAGAAATCGCAAATAAATTACACATTTCGCAAAACACAGTAAAGACCCATATAAAACATCTTTTGGAAAAAACTGGATTTACAAGTAGAACCCAACTTGCAATTCAGTCACGGGTTACAGGCTTTGTTATCGAAGATGAATAACGGGAGAGAATAAATCGCAAAAAAATATGCTGTTGAAGCCATATGAATTTATAAGCCTCAGCAGCTTTTTTACTTAATCACCTATACCATACAAGTCATCATTATTTTTTATTGCATGGTCACATAGCTTAATTAAACTTTGGACATATTTTCTAATCTTTGAGATGGATAAATTAAATCTGTCTATTATTCTATTTTCCAGTTCAAGATTTGAGCTAATTTTTTCATCAATAAATTCATTAACAGACTCTGCAAATTCTTTAATTAAGAATACATCTTCATTACTAATCTTTGAAACACCATAGGGAATTAATTCCCAATACTTCTCGTAAGATTTAAAACTGTCCCTATACTCAAAAAAGAAATCTTGCAATCCTCTTTCTTCAAAAATATACGTGTTCCTTTTACCTTTATCCACAATGTTTTTATAAGCTTCTTCCACATTTTTTGCAGAAACTATTATTAGCATATTTGCTCCTTGTTTTATTATAAATTTTTATAATTGACTTTCTAAAAATTTGCAATACTCTGAGCTATCTTTCGTAATTTTACTGCAATGATTAAACCCTTCCCAAACTTTTAAAATAGCATTGGGAAACTCTTTTCGTATAACTTTTTTTGCATCCTTAAGAATAAACTCCTTGGATCCATAGCAAAAAATACATTTTTCTTGTTCTTCTTTAGATAAATTTGGAACATTTACAAAGGCGCCACAATGAACTATGTTTTTTATACTCTCATCATCCATTTTTATAAAACAGTCCGCAACTAATTCGCTAATTTCATCTCCATATTTTTCTGCCATTTTTTCTACAGCATAATTTCTATCACTAATTGCCTTTTTATGTTCCTTAATGGCAGCCTTCCTTAATATAGTTTCTGTAATTCGAGATATTTTCGATAAACTGCATCCTTCAAAAACATATTTCTTAGCTTTAACTCTTTTGTTCTTCAATATATTCAACAAAACAACTCCACCAAGGGAAGCTCCAAAAGCTAAATCTAATTCATTAATATTATTATCCAACAAATATTTTTCAATTTTTTCAGCTTCAATTTCCGCAGATTTAAATACTTCATTAGACCTTCCATGACCTGCCAATTCAGGAATAATATAACGATAATCTGTAGGCATATTATTTATAACCAAATCCTTTACACCCTCTGCAGTAAAAGAAATTGGATGAATAAGTAAGATTGTTTTATTATTTTCTTTATTGATATCAATGAAATCCATTGCACTTCCTCTCCATTCCATAAATTAAATGATAATAACTATCTATTATTCGATTATAGTTAAAAATTCCTAAGTTTTCAATACATAATAATTTTTGATAAAAAAAGATTCCAGAATCTCTGTAATCCTGGAATCTTTATATCCTACTTGTTTTTTTGAACAATTTCTAAATTATATCTTATTGGTGTGCTATAATTAACTACTTTTATTTCTACGTCTTCAAAGCCTGGAACTTTTACAATAACCTTATCCTCGTTATTAAGTCCAAAAATTACAAGGCCAGTATAATTGTTTGATCCATATTCTCCTGCATAATATCCAAGACTTTTTTCTCCAAATTTATAAGGTAACTGTCCAAGCTTTTCTTGACCTTTTAGTACAGTGGCATTTCCTTCTTTTAAAGCCTTTAACCACTCTTTTGCATCAGTGTCATTTTTATCTATATCTATAGATTTAGAATTTCCCTTTTTTAATTTAGTACTAATATCTCTAGCTGGAGAAGTTACTGTTATTTCCTTTGTAGTAGTTTTTTTGTTGTCTAACACTGAAGTTGCTTTAACAATAATTTTAGTACTAGTCTCATCACCTGCTATTGTTAAAAGTCCTTCCTGGTCTATGCTTGTATTAGGACTATGATTTCCTTCAATTTCAAATTTAGCTTTCTTATCTTCGTCTTTTAGGTTTTCTCCTTCAACAGTCGCTATTAATTTAAGGCTCTTTCCTTTTTCTAGGCTTGTCTCAGTATTTTCGATTTTTATAGATGATACCACTTTAAGCTTTTGAATATTTATAAATAAAGTACCATTAAACTCTTGATCTTTTCCCCATTTAACTTCGATAGTTTTTCCATTTTCAAGTTCATTAAAGTTTAATATCTCTATATTTTCACCATTATTTTTTATCTTTCCCTCTTTTTCCCTAATATCGTGCTTATTTCCACTTTGATCAATTATAGGATTCTTCACAAGACTATTTGTGGTAACAATATCAACTTCTTGAGAGCCCATTTCTACTGCAACTTTAAATTTGCTTCTAAGCTTTCCAATAGGTGAGGCATCAGAAATGTTGTTACGACCTAGTTTTACTTCTCTAAGATTTGCCATATCAACAAGAGGATTTATATCATAAATTTGATTCATTTGTAAATTCATTTCTGTTATTTCATTAAGTCCTCTTAAGAATGATATATCAGTCAATCCAGATCTAATGATTGTTAAATCTTCAAGCTTTGTAAGTTTAGATATAGGAGAAAAGTCCTTTACTTTTTTTGCATTATTAATCTTAAGCTCTGATATATTTGTTAGTTTTTTTAGTACCTCTAATGATTCTATGTCTGGGTTGTTACTTATATCTAAATCTTCAAGATTTACTAATTTTCCCAACGGGCTTAGATCTTTTATTTTATTCTCTGAAACGTGAATTTCCTTTAACTCTGTTAAGTTCTTTAAACTATCTAGGCTTTCAATTTTATTTCCATTAGCTAAAAGTCTAGTCAATTTAGTTGACTTTTCTAAAGGTGATAAGTCTGTTATTTGCTTATTTCCTGAAATATCAAGAAGTGTTAATTTTTCGTGATCCTTTAGAGCTTCAATAGAAGAAATCTTGTTGCTTTGAATAGATAATTCTTCAAGATCTTTACATTCCTTTAGAGGACTTATATCAGTAATTCCTCCCGTTCTATTCAAGAGTAATTTTTTTAATTTTTTTAGATTTTCAAATCCAGCTATTGATTTTATTCCTCTATTTCCATATAGATTTAACTCTTCAAGTTCTGTTAAACTTCCTATTGCACTTAAATCTTCTATTTTATTATTTTTTAAAACTAATTTTTTTAATTTTGTAAGATCTTTAAGAGGACTTATGTCTGTAAGGTATTGTCCACTCTCTGCTAAATATTGATCATCTAATTCAAGAGTTTCTAGGTTTTTACATTTTTTTAAAGGAGTTAAGTCAATGACTTCATTTCCTGTAAGATCAAGACTTGTCATATTTACAGCATACTCTAAACCTTCTAATGACTTTATTCCTCCCATTCTTGACTGAGTGAAATTTAGATTACAATCAAGTCCATTTAACTGTGACATCATTTTTTCAGTTATTTTCTGACCATCTTTGTAAATATTTTGATGCTTAAGTTGGTTTATTATTGCTTTTTTTAAAATTCCATCTTTAATATCTACTTCTTTTGAATTATCAATATTATTTTGTGAATTTCCATTATTCTTGTTAGGAGTTTTGTTATCTACTTTAGATTCTTCAGTTTTATTAGGGTTTAGTAACTTCTTTTCCAACTCCTTAGAAAGGCTGTTTTCCCCTCCAACTAAAACTACTTTTTTAAGACCTTTAAACTTAAATACTTCATTAGAAATGTCATTTCCATTAGTTAATAATATTGGTGCATGAAGTTTTTTTGCAAGAGGTGTTGATGCTAAAGCGTCTGCAAAAACCCTTCCAGATGCCAATACAGCAGTGTCAAAACTTCCAAATTCTTTAGCTATTTGCATCGAAGTTTCATATCTATCTTTACCAGAAATTCTTTTTCCAAAAGTTTTTTTAATCGAATTTACTCCTCCAAAAGTATAAACAACATTATATTTTTGAGGAATATTTCCAGCTAGAGGTCCATCAACTAAAAGTAAAGGCATTCCTTTTTGTGATAAATATGCTCCTGCACTTAAAGCATCTGGGAAGTCCCTTCCGGTAGCTATGGCAATATTGTTCACACCCATTTTTTCAACTATTTTAAGAGATGTTTCATATCTATCTTTACCAGCAATCCTTGATACCTTGAAGTTTTTTTTCAAATTATTTTCAAGATTATTTGATATTGAGTTTTCACCGCCTACAATAGTAATCTCAGTTATTGATTTTGATTTTAATTTATCCACATCTAAAGTCTTACCATCACTAAGAACTATTGCAGCATTTTCTTTCCCTGCTAAAGGACCAACGGATAAAGCATCTGCAAAGATATTCCCATTAGTCAAATATACTTTATTTGTATCCATCTTCTCAAGAATATTAATGGATGTCTCATATCTATCTTTCCCATAAATTCTCTCTAAGGATAACTCTGAGGAAGATTCATTAGCATATGTATTAACTGATATTAAACTTGAAAAAGTTATGGCCGTCGCTAATAGCAGTGATATGCTTTTCTTACTGTTTTTTGTTTTTTTATTCATACTACCTCCAATAAAATTTTTTTAGAGAATAATCTCTGATACAATTATAAGTCGTATTGATATTGATTGTCAATACTATTCTCTGGGAAATAAAAAAAGATAATAGCTTTGTCTACTACCTTTTTAAAATAAAAATTTACGAATAAAAAACATCTACCTTTAAAAACTCCTCTAAAGGAAGGATTATATTCTTAATGCTTTGAAACTCATCATCTGTTATATCCGTCAAATATACCTCTCTTCCATTATGTGCACTACAATACTTATTTCCAATTTTTAAGTTATTAAATTTGCAATATAGATTAATATCTTCTGCAAAACTCAACTTATAATCTTCATTAAAATCTTTAATCATTTTTTCCGTTAATACTCCCGACACTTCAATGAAATTGTCTTTTATTAAAACAAAGTCAATACATATCCATCAATCAAGGCTATAAAAAAGTACATTATAAAGGCACGTAAAAAAGAATCAATATGTTTTTTTGGGTTTTGATAAAGAGCTTTTTCAGGGATTTTAATAAATCTTATGCGCTTCGTATTTCTCCACCATAATAAATCAATTACAATAAGGTCAAATAAGTTTAGCGACTGCCCTAAAATAAATAAGGATATGAAATTATGCTTGAAACTTCTTCCTCTAATAAATATTCCCATTATTAAAAATAGAACTAGGAATAATAAAAAGTTTGCCACAAAGGTAGCTAGTTTACTTTTTTCTTTAAATCTCCCTCTATATTCTTCAACTTGATTAATTTTTTCCTTAATCTCATCTGGATATGACATATAATTTTTTAAGTTTTTATCATCAGTTCCCGTTCCTAAAATACATAGTACAAAAAACATAAAACATAAAATTAAAATTTCAATCACTAGCATACATATCTTCCTTTTTTGTTTTTTAAATTTATATCTCCAGTGCCTTTTCAATTAAAACTAAATTAACATCTTCCAGGCCATTAAACACACATGGAACAATTCCGATTTCCTTATATCCCATTTTTTTATACATCCCTCTGGCATTAACATTCTTTTCATTTGTATCTAAACGAAGGTACTTGCATCCATTATCTTTTGCATACTCTTCATAAAATTTTACAAAGCTCTTTCCAAGTCCCTTTCGTTTTTTCTCTGGGTCAATTACAAGGGTGTGAAGTACCATTATTTCGTCTGGTTCTGCGTCATATTGCCATTTTGCTTTTGCATACACATCCACTTGTTCCTTGTTGATTATTCCACTACCAAAAATAACCCCATCTTCTTCCATTACAAAGAGGTCCTGTCTAAGAATAGCATCTTCCGCAGTTTTTCTTTTTGGATAAATATCTCTTTTCCATCCAATAACAACTTCGCCTTTTTCTTCTGCTGTATGTATCTTGTCATAAATTGAAACCACCGCTTCAATATCTTTTGAAACTGCTTTTCTTATAATCACATTAGCCCTCCACTTTTTAATAATTATATCAAATTGTGCTTTTTATTAGTATTGAATTGCAGAGTTGGTAACACGAAAATCTTGACTTTTCCTATAAAAGAATTATAATTTAGTTAGAAAGTATGAATTTCTAACTAAGGAGGTTATTATGTTAGTTGAATTAAAAGCTAAATCACAGGTTACTATTCCAAAGGATATTGTAAATGCAATGGAACTTAATCAAGGCGATCAGTTTGAAGTAATAGAAGAAGATGGAAAAATAATTCTTGTTCCTGTAGCAATTTATCCTGAGCATATAATAAAAAATTTAAAATCTGAAGTAAACGAAATAAAAAAATCAATTGAAAAGGGCGACCAACCTACCTTTGACTCCATAGATTCCCTTTTTGAGGAGTTGGATAAATAGTGTCTTATAAAATAACATACTCTAAGGCATTTGAAAAACATTATAAGAAATTGTCTCAAAAAGAAAAACAACAAACTAAAAATAAAATTAAATATTTTATTGAAAATCCTACTCATCCTTCTTTAAGGACTAAAAAAATTCAAGGGGCTGACGGGATTTGGGAATCATCAGTAAATATGGATATAAGAATTATTTGGTTTTATGAGAATAAGGAATTAATATTTCTTTTAGACATCGGGCACCATGATATTCTAAATAAATTTTAGCTTGTCGAAGATTAATTGATTAATATTTTATATTAAAAAAACTCCGAGATTTTCTCGGAGTCTTTTACTCTATAAATGCATCCATTAATATTTTTCTAAACTTTTCTATGTCTATTTCGGTAATTACTTTACAGTTATAGTGACCATTTCTTTCTTTATGCAAGTCTCTGTAGCTCATTCCCCTTGTTTCGTCATTTTGTACATCTATTTTAATATACATGTCTTCCATTTCAAAAACTTCCGGGTCGTCTAATACGATTACAGAGCATGGGTCATGAATTCCCGAGTCATTTGATAGATAGTAGTCTAGTATTCTATGTGCAAATTTTGATTTTTTATTTTCAATTGTATCTAATAGCATGATTTGCTCTCTTGTTATGTTTGCTTTTTCCGTTATATTGAGCCCTGCCATTATAATGTCTACTCCACTTTCGAAGACAATCTTTGCAGCTTCTGGATCCACATAGAAATTAAATTCGCTAAGGCTTGTTACATTGCCTGAAGTGATTGATCCACCCATAATGCTAATTTGTTCAATTTTTTCCTTGTCTTCTGGAAAAGTTTTTAATAATAATGCAATATTTGTAAGCGGCCCCACTGCAATTATTGTAATTTTTTCTTTAGAGTTTTGAATAATCTCATGCATCATTATAACTGAGTTTTCACTTGTAAGTTCTTTAACGTCATTTGACTCAATCATATGTCTAAAGCCTGCAATGCCGTCATTACCATGAACCGTTGCAAAGAAAGGCTCTCTTACTAATGGTACCTCTTGTCCCTTTGCCATTGGAACGTCTATGTCCAAAAGTTTTGCTAGACACTGCATATTTCTTGTTGTATGGTCTAAAGATACATTTCCATTTACGGATGAAAGGGCAAGTAGATTTAGGTTTTTTGCCTTTTTCATTACAAATAATGCAGCTGCATCATCAACTCCTGGGTCAAAATCCAAAATACAATTAATCATTTTTTCCCTCCATCTTCTTCACATAGTCCACAAAGTCATCCACTAATAACAACTTTTCGTTTAAGTTAATGGAATTACAAAGTCTTTTTATAACCGGTGGTTGGATGTAGGCTTTTTGTAGCACTTCATCTTCATCAAAGACTTCTTTTTTATCTCCATCCATTATTATTTCTTTGTTGGACATAACTATAACTCTGTCAAAGTTTTCTACAACAAATTCCATGTCGTGGGTTATTGTGATTATGGTTTTGTTTAAGCTATATAGATGGTCGATAACTCTTTTTAAACAGCTAATGGAGTAAGCGTCTTGTCCCGCTGTTGGTTCGTCAAATATGAACACATCGCAATTATTTGCAATTGTAATCGCAATTGTGATGAACTTTCTAGTTGAAAATGGCAAGTCGTATGGATGGTCGTCTAAAAGCTCTGAAAGCTCACATATTTCACAAGCCTTCCTTACA
This sequence comes from Lagierella sp. ICN-221743, assembly GCF_037890055.1. Lineage (NCBI taxonomy): Bacteria > Bacillati > Bacillota > Tissierellia > Tissierellales > Peptoniphilaceae > Lagierella > Lagierella sp. ICN-221743. The sequence continues at coordinate 95,196 of NZ_JBBKBD010000003.1, forward strand.
CGTCTATCTAGTTCATCTTCTTCCACCTTTAAGGCCCTTAATGAAAATGCAACTTCATCATAAACAGTAGAGTTAAAGATTTGGTCGTTTGGGTTTTGGAACACATAGCCAACTCTTCTGGAAATTTGAGCTGTGGTCATATCTTTTGTGTTTTTGCCATCTAATAGAATTTCACCAGAGCTTGGTCTTAGAAGTCCATTCATAAGTTTAGCAAAAGTGGATTTCCCAGCACCATTTTGTCCAACAATAGCAACTTTTTCTCCAGAATCTATAGTCAAGCTCAAATCATTTATGGCCTTGAATCCATTTGGATAGCTAAAATTAATATTTTTAAATTCTAATTTGCCCATTAATTGTCCTCCAATTCTCTTTTACATTCCTCTAAGGTAATAGGAATATTTTTGAAAAATCCAGCTTTTTCTTCGTTTAAACTGTATGCGAGCTTGGAAACTATTGGCATGGATACATTATGATGTTCAATTTTTTCATTTGATAAAACTTCGTGAGTCTCTCCGTCAAATACAATTTCACCTTCATCCATTACAATAACTCTATCTGCATATTCTGCTATTAAGTCGATTTTGTGTTCAACTAGAATTATAGTTTTTTGTTCTGATTTTAGAAGTTTTAAAATGTCGAATATCTCTTCCGTTCCCAGTGGGTCAAGCTGACTTGTAGGTTCGTCAAATATTAAAATCTTTGGATTCATAACGATAATTGACGCTATTGCAACCCTTTGTGACTGTCCACCAGATAGCTCAAGAGGATTTTTGTCTTGAAGGTCTTCAATCTTTAGTAATTGGATAACATCTTTTACCCTTCTTTTCATCTCTTCTCTTTCAATGCCTAAGTTCTCCAAGCCATAGGCTATCTCTTCAAAAACAGTCTTTTTAATCCCAGAAATTTGACTAAATGGATTTTGGAATACAAAGCCAACTAGCTCTGCCATCTCACCACGTTCAATATGATTTATATTTTTTGAGTCGATTAAAATATCTCCCGAGATTTCTCCTTGGATAAAGTCTGGAATTATTCCTCTGATGATGTTACACAAAGTGGTCTTTCCAGCTCCATTTTTTCCAATAACTCCAATAAACTCTCCTTCTCTAACATGAAGGTTCAAATCCTTTAGAGTTTTTTCTTCTTGAAGTTCGTATTTAAATGAAATATTTTTAAGTTCTATCATTATTTAAACCTCCACACCAATGCAATCGCAACTAATGCTATATACACATAAAAAATAATTCTGTCTGCTGTGGTCTTTTTTATTTCTTTCAAGCAAGTCTTTTCATTATCCGAAGAAAATCCACGTGCTTCTAATGTAATAGTCTTTTCATCAATTTCAGAAAGTGAAGATATAATAAGTGGTCCAAGTGATGGGAAGAAGGCCTTTGCCCTGTTTTTTAGTGAACCTTTTGTTTCAATTCCTCTGGCCTCTTGAGCCTTCATGATTTTTGAACTCTTTTCTATCATTTCAGGAATCATTGTCATTGTAGCCATTATTACATAACTAGTTACATGGCTAACTCTCTTTTCTTGAAGTGACAGCATTAAATCTTCAATGTCTGTTGTTTCAAAAAATAACAAGAACAATGTTATAAGTGTCAAAATAAATTTGGTTTGTTCAAGTCCATTTATTATTCCTAGTTTAGTAATTCTAATAAAACCAAAATCTAAATACACAAACTCTTCTGATTTGTCTATGAATAATTGGAATAAAAACATTATCAACAATACAAATAATAACGTTATGGAAAGCTTCTTAGCATATGGTTTGAACTTTTTATCCATTAAGGCAAGTATCAAACAAAGTGGAAGCACAAATAGATACGCAAATTGCCAAGGTAAAACCAATGCAATTATGGATGTAACTATAACAATAAATAATTTTGTCGTTGGAAAAACTTTAGAAATCATTTTGCACCTCTCACATATTTATTCTTCTTTTCTTTTATATACTTAGTTCCATTAGGATATCTTAAAAGATTTCTATTAGGAATGGATCTAATTAAAAAATACACTGCGAATACAGTTAAAAACTTGTCCAATGTTTCTGTAAGAAGAGTTGAACTAATTACAGAATGCCATAGTCCCTTTCCAGTAGCAACTAAAAATGTCGTGATAGCACTTGCTCCACTGGCTCCCGTAACTCCACCAAATACAATAACTGTAATTGGAGCAGAAGTAATAATTGCCACAAGCCAAATTATAATTGCCACAATAAATGTTTTGCCTGGTGTTTTTAACATTCCCTTCCTACCACATATTCCGCCAACTATACCAAAGGCTCCACTTACAAATAAATATGGAAGCTGAGTTGGATTTGTAACAGATGTAACTATACTTGTTACAACACCTGTAATAAAACCTATCCAAGGTCCACATAGTACAGCCGTGAAAACAGTTCCAATCGCATCCAAATACACCGGTAGTTTTAAAGCGGCGTTTAAGTTTGCACCTACAAAATTAATTGCTATACCAAGGGGTATAAGTAAAATAACCGATAGATTATAGCTAGTTTTTGATTTTGCTTTCATAATTCCCTCCTAAACTTTTTATGCAAAAAATATTCCAATTTAATCTTATCATAATTTAAGTGATTATGATATCGTTTTTTTCAATTAATAAATTTTAAACAAAAAGCTGTTGAAGACTTTCATCCTCAACAGCTTATTCATTATAATTTATTTTCTTTTCTTTTTTCTTTTCCGCCTCATGCTCTTCTTGCACTTCTTCAACTGCTTTTTTTATCTTTTCATTTTCGATAATTGAAGATTCAGCAAACTTTTCTATATTTGACCTAAAAGTCCTATTTCTCCAAAGGGAATAAAATATTGCATAGCCTCTTGCCCGCTGGAAAGACTAGCTCCAATTAGTACCCCCACATAGGCAAAGGTTATGCTAAAGCTTTTCTTATTCATAAGATCTCCTTTATTTATATATTTTATGAAGGCTATTACATAATACCATAATTTTTTGTTTTTATAGAGGATGATAAGGTTTTTTAATTTGTTTAAATATATAAAGCGCTGTCTTCATTAACCTTGTGCTTAAATTTAAATACTTTTGAAGCAGATTTCTTTTATATTTTTCCCAATCAAAAAGCACCTACAATTATAGATGCTTTAAACATTCTCGCTAATAAAATAATTCACCTCATAATTTTATCTCTTAAATTTTTTGTTAATGTCGTGAAGTATATCTGAAAACTCTTGAGATTTTGATATCATAAGTGCATGTGTGGTATTATTCATTATATATAATTCTTTTTGTGGTGCTATAACCTTATTAAAGTAATCTTCTGCTAATTTGTAATTAACCTGATAATCCATATCACCATTAATATTGATATATGGGACCTGATACTCGTACTTTCCCTTTAATGAAAAATCCTTTAATTCATCAGACTTAAAGAAATCTAAATACACTTGTTTATCTCTGGAAGCTATAGAGAACCAGTCTCTAATTGAATAATTTGGATTAAACAAAATTGTCGTAATCGGACAATAGTCAAATCCGTCCTTCATTATTCCATATCCATATTTATTTAAAATCTCATTCTTTGCTTCTATTGATTCCACTGTAATCTTCTCAGAGTTTATTTTTTCTATGAGTTTCATAGTTTCTTCATTACCCTTTGCCCATTTGATTGCTTCTGATTTAAAAGCTTCTTCGTTTTCTACAATATCAACAAGCTGACCACATCCAATAAATAAATCATAATACTTAGGATATTCTAAAACAAGATTAGCACCATAAATTGAGCCCCAAGAATGTCCCAGTATACTTATTTTATCAACTCCCATATGGGATATTATAAACTCCGTAATTTCTTTCCCATCTTCCAACAACATTTCTTTCGTAAGCTCTATTTGGTCTTGCGCTTTATTATAACTTTTACCACAATTTCTCTGATCCCATGTTACAACCGTATAGATGTCTGACCATTTACGAGTAAAAGCATAATCTATTTCGCTGGTTGATGAACCTGGTCCACCATGTAAATAGAGAAGGACTGGGTTGTTTTTATTTTTGCCATAAATATTTATCCACTGCTTGCTGCCATTAATATCAATATACATAGATTCATTAATTCCATCTTTAGGGGTTCGATTGTTCCAAAGACTTCCACCTAAGTGTAGGCAAAAAACAAGTAGAATAAGACCTAGCAATATTTTTGAAATAATTTGTAGTATTTTAATTATTTTTCTTTTCATGATGTTTTAGAATCCTCAAAACTTATACATTACAAAACTTAAAATCACTAAGCACTGTGTTATGGCAAAAAGACTGGTAATAAAGTTTGAAAACTGTGTCTCAACAACTCCATCTTCCTCATACCACCAATTCTCTATATCTTCTTCACTGTAGGAACTCATCCCCATGGCTCCCATAAATGACAGTGGACCTTTGAGTATTCCACGGGTATTTAGTATAAGTCCACTAGGTACTTCCTTTTTTATTTCTTTCAAGCAAGTCTTTTCATTATCCGAAGAAAATCCACGTGCTTCTAATGTAATAGTCTTTTCATCAATTTCAGAAAGTGAAGATATAATAAGTGGTCCAAGGGATGGGAAGAAGGCCTTTGCCCTGTTCTTAATTGAATCCTTTGTTTCAATTCCTCTGGCCTCTTGTGCCTGGATGATTTTTGAACTTTTTTCTATCATTTCAGAAATCATAGTCATCGCAGCCATGATTATATAGCTAGTTACATGGCTAACTTTCTTTTCTTGAAGTGACAGCATTAAATCTTCAATATTTGTAGTTTCAAAGAATAACAAGAACAGTGATATAAGTGTCAAAATAAATTTAGTTTGTTCAAGTCCATTTATTATTCCTAGTTTAGTAACTCTAATAAATCCAAGGTCTAAATATACAAACCCTTCTGATTTGTCTATGAATAATTGGAATAAAAACATTATCAATAACACAAAAAATAGCGTAATCGAAAGCTTCTTAGCATATGGTTTGAATTTTTTGTCAATGCAAGAAAGTATCAAACATAATGGAGGCACAAATAGATACGCAAATTGCCATGGTAATACCAATGCAATTATGGATGTAACTATTACAATAAATAATTTTGCACCTACAAAATTAATCGCTATACCAAGGGTATTAACAAAATAACCGATAAATTATAGCTAGTTTTTGATTTTGCTTTCATAATTACCTCCTAAATTTTTTACGCGGAACTTCCTCCAATTTAATTTTAACATAATCCAAATAATTATGATATCGTTTTTATGATTAATAAATTTTAAACAAAAAACTGTTGAAGACTTTAATCCTCAACAGTTTATTCATTAATATTAAATTTTTCCTACAAATCTTTAATATTCATTTTATCAATTTCTGCATTCATTTTCATTTTCTTTTTAATTCTACAGTAAATAAATAATAAAATGATGGTTGGAATATTACTAATAAAAAATGCTAATATTGAATTTATTAAATTTTTATTTTCTCCAATAGCTTCAAATGTACTTGCACCCAATAGCATGAATAGAGAATAAATAAAAGATAATATAGGCAAAATCAAACCAAGCCATTTAATTTCTTTTTTTGATAAAATTATCTGTAAGTAAAGTACTAATCCTGCTATTAATAAATATATAAAAGAAAAGCTGAAATAAAATGACATTCTAATTTTCTCCTTTCATTTTTTTATACTCCGAAACTAATATCTTTGCCGTATCAAAATCAATCTTATCATTTACAGCCAGCTTCTTTATTAGTGATATATAAGGCTCGTTAGAATTATCTTCGTTTATTTGTATCTTCTGTATTAGCCTATCCAATCTCAACCTTACCGTTGGGTAAGTAACTTCATATTGATTTGCAATTTCTTTTAAAGATCCTGAAGCTAATATAAAATTTTTTATAAATGCCAGGTCCTCTTCATCAAGATTTGCCATCCATTCAGGAACTATTTCAATAGCCATTTCATCACCCTCTTTAATTATATTAAGTATAAACCTTAATTTTATTAAAGTCAACATTTATTTCTATTTTAATTTTATTTAATGATTTGTTATTTTCTTTCCATTTTTGTTTTGTAATTTATCTTTACTAATTTTGATTTCGACAAAATAACATTCCAATAAAAAACTGTTGAAGACTAACCTCAACAGCTTTTTCATTATAATTTAATTTATTTTCTTTTCTTTTTTCTTTTTTCTTTTTTCTTTTCAGCTTCATGTTCTTCTTGCACTTCTTCTTCAACTGCTTTTTTTATCTTTTCATTTTCGATAATTGAAGATTCAGCAAATTTTTCTATATTTGACCTAAAAGTCCTATTTCTCCAAAGGGAATAAAATATTGCATAGCCTCTTGCCTACTGGAAAGACCAGCGCCAATTAGTACACCTACATAGGTAAAGGTTATGCTAAAGCTTTTCTTATTCATAAGATCTCCTTCACATATATATTTTATGAAGGCTATTACATAATAACACAATTTTTTGTTTTTATAGAGGATGATAAGATTTTTTAATTTGTTTAAATAAATAAAGAACTATCTTTATTATCTTTTCTCTTTTATTAAACGCTTTTAAAGTATAGATAACTTATTACTTGTTACATTAAAACAAAAACCCCAGAAATTTATCTGAGGTTATTCTTTATGTTTTACCACAACTTTTTGGTCCTGCGCTTTTTCTAAATGTAATGGTGTGTTTTGAAAGAAGGACCAGTTTTTGTCTTTTACTGCCTCATTAAATGTTACATCAATATAATAAGTTTCTTCACCAATCACTACATAATTCCATCTATGCTTCATTAAAGCACTGTTAATACTACCAACTTTTAATCCAGAGCCTTCACTTAAAATTAAAAATAATTCTGAAAATGCCGTACAGGTTCCCTTACCCCTTTTCATTGCATAAAGAGCAGATCTGGCCTTGTATTCTTTATCGTAGGTAAATCTTTCTATAATAAAGTTATTAATGTACTTAACTTTTTCTAAGTCAGTTAAACCACTTGTTTGCTCCTTTACATATTTTTCTAATGCTATCAGTTCTTTAAAGGCAGATTTTTCTGCAAAGAAAATAATTCTTAAGTCACATTCATAATAATTTTCTTTCTCTCTAATATCTTCAACTCTTACGGACAAATAATAGTTTAGTGCTGCAATGTCAGGAATATGGTATGGCCTATCCACACCATTTCTTTCCTCGTTATCCTCTAAAAAGTTTTTTAGATTTTCATCAACTTTAATGGTTATTGTTTTATATTTCTCGTCATCTGATGCATTAAGAAAAGTCCTCTTTGCAACTAATCCTATTTCTTCTATATTTGTTAGTATTTTTTCTATCATTTACTTTCCCCTACTTTATTAGTATAAAAAATTAAATGGAAAAATTAAAAATTCACTGGTAGTATAATATTCCCCTTCTTTATCTAATGCACGGTATGTGGTGTATGAATATAAAACTGCCTTATAGGAAGATACCACACCCTCTCTATTTCCTATTGGGAATGGAAATAGTAACACTAGTATGATAAATAAAATAAGTATCTTCTTTTTCTTCTTACCTATTTTTTCTCTTTTCATAATCATTTTTACTTAACTCATAGTAGTGCTTAGCTTTTAGTTTTAATAGTTGAATATTTTTTACACCTTACATTAACATTAGTGCATCGTCTATGTTTTTACAAGAATTTTTTCATCTCCTATAGGCTAAATTTTAATTTTTTTGAAATAATGTAAAAGTTTTTATCAAATATCATACTTTAGGGTGATGTCTGAAATAAGATTGGTTGATATAATTTGTATAAGCTAAAGGAGCACTATTTGTTCTTACTAATTTTTGTAAATATTTGAAGGGAGTGGTTAATATGAAAACAGGTTCTATAAATTTTAACTAAGCCGTATCTAAAAAAAATTTACATAGGGCAAATAAAAACGAAAGGAGGTAAAACGATTAAAATGAAAAAGAAGATATTATTGACCATTGCTCTGTGCTTGATATTATCCGTGGGTATGGCAGCTTGCGGAAGCAAGGAAAAGAGCACTGCTGTTCAATCCACGAACAAGGTAATCAGCGTAACCCCTACAGATGGCTATGTGGCAAAGCCACAGGAAGGTTATGAGCAGATCATGATTTTCCCAAAGGACAAGCAGGATGATAACAACACCGAGTATATACAAATTGACGCAGTTGATCCGGACGGAACACTCAATTCTTTGGTGAGCTTTACTCTCAAGGGATATAAGCAAGGAACGACGAATTACACCATGGACAAACTTAATGCCGATCTTGACGCAAAGGCAAATGAGGAAAAGGCATCAGGTGTTGTAGGCACATTTGACAACAAGACGAGCGTAAAACTTGGAGAGGTGGATTATGTCAAATTCGATTTGACAAGAAATGGAGTTGATGCAAACGAATATTACGGCGTTGTGGACGGAACTCCCGTATACATTACTGTCGTCGGGCTCATCGACAAAGATGGCGTAAGCGGCATGCTGAACTCTATAGAGTACAAAATCAAGAAATAGACAGTCAACAATTATCTTAGTCGCCTTTATTTTGTCTAAGATGGATTGTCAAAAATAGAAATGTTTTAAGGAGGTAGCAGATATGGGACTTTTCAGTAAAAAAACATGTGTAATATGCGGTGAAAAGGCAGGGCTTCTCTCGAGGCTAAAGCTCGAGAACGATGACTTCGTCTGTGGTAACTGCCAAAAGAAGTTTTCCCCATTCTTTGATCACGAAGACAAGGTTCATACTGAAAAAGAGATACGCGACCACATCGCATGGCGCGAATCGACGAGGGAAGAAGTCGTTGCATTCCAAGCGGACGATAGCGTTCAACTAGACGGGAAGGACCTGCTTCTAATCAATCATGACGAAGGAAAATTCGTTTTAATCGAAAGCGGAACGAAGAAAGAAGATGCAGATGTCTTTTCACTTGATGAGATAGTAGACGCTATGCTAACCGTTGAGGAGAAAAAGAATGAAATTAAAAAGGAGATAGACGGAGAAAAAAAGCCATACAATCCGCCACATTACTCATACAAATATCATTTCCTGCTCTCTGTGAGATTGAATAATCCCTACATAAAGGAGATTGAATTCAGACTGCATCAGCTTGCCATAGATGGCGGGGATGATGCGGACGGCTATCAGGCACCGTCAATTTTAGAAAATGTAACCGGATTCTACGTTTGGAGAGAGAAACAACTGGGTGGCAATGACTTTCTCCATCGTTCCAATTTCGCCATGTCAAGTTCACCAGGCGGATATGGTCCAAAGGGCTCGACTACAATGACTGATTTTAATATAGAGCAATTCGACAAAATGGTCAATGTTGGAAACAAAGTAGTGGAGCTGCTCACCGGTCAGCAAAAGGAACCAGCCTTCAAATCCACGAAGAATTGGTTATAAATCCGAACTCTTTGAGTTTTGAGATTGAAACGAAAAAAAACTTACTTAGTTTAAACAAATACGCTAAGTAAGTTTTTTAATGCTACTCAGGAAAAGAATATCTCCGGGAACAACAATTTAAAGCAATTTTTCTCCTCGAGAACAACTTAAACATCAACATCTTACACATTATTTTTCATTTTTACAGCTACTTTTATCAATTCCTCTTTTTCATTTTTTATCTTGCCAGGAGTTTATTGTATATTGCCATTACTTTTTTTTATCAAGTTTATCAAACATAAAATCAATAAATTCTAAAGTGGGTACAGGTGGGTGCATTTTTGCAAATATCCATTCTGTCCTGTCGACCTTTTACTGTCGATAAGTTTCCACACACCTATTTTATAGTCCAAAAATCAAGGCTTATTCTCTGCTACCGATATCTTTTAACGATAGCCTTTGAATAAGCCTTTTTTTCTACAGTTTAATTACTTAGTGGGTGCAACTCTTGTCATCAATACGACACTCTCGTCATCTGATGCATTAAGAAAAGTCCTCTTTGCAACTAATCCTATTTCTTCTATATTTGTTAGTATTTTTTCTATCATTTACTTTCCCCTACTTTATTAGTATAAAAAATTAAATGGAAAAATTAAAAATTCACTGGTAGTATAATATTCCCCTTCTTTATCTAATGCACGGTATGTGGTGTATGAATATAAAACTGCCTTATAGGAAGATACCACACCCTCTCTATTTCCAATAGAAAATGAAAAGAGCAATAATAGTATGATAAGTAAAATAACTATCTTCTTTTTCTTCTTACTTTTTTTTCTCTTTTCATAATCATCTCTTCTTTTAGTTTTATCTTCATAAGCCATGTTAATTTATTTATATCCTTACATTAACATTAGTGCATCGTTTATGTTTTTTCAAGAATTTTTTCATCTCCTATAGGCTAAATTTTAATTTTTTTGAAATGATGTAAAAGTTTTTGTCAAATATCATACTTTAGGGTGATGTGGTAAAGAAGAATGGTTGATATAATTTGTTTAAGCTAAAGGAACGCTAATTGTTCTTCTAATTTTTGTAAATATCTGAAGGGAGTGGTTAATATGAAAACAGGTTTTATAAATTTTACTTAAGCCGTATCTAAAAAATTTACATAGGGCAAATAAAAACGGAAGGAGTATATTATGGATAATTACAAAGATTTAACCGCAGGCGCAGGTGGTACCCTCAGTATTGTTTTTGGTGTTGTAGTAGCAATTGTATTACTTATTGGAATGTGGAAGATGTTTACCAAAGCAGGAGAACCAGGATGGGCAGCTATAATTCCACTTTACAATGCATATGTGCTTTTTAAAATCACATGGGGTAGCGGTATAAAATTCCTACTATTACTTATACCAATTGTAAACATTATTATAGCTATTAAAACGCAAATTAAACTAGCAAAGGCCTTTGGAAAAGGTGGAGGTTTTGTTGCAGGACTAATATTCTTAACTCCTATATTCTATGCCATACTTGGATTTAGCGATGCAAAATACATGGGAGTTCCTGTAACTACAATTAACTATAATTAAAATTTCATTATAATTTTACAAGTCACTCTCCCGATTAAAATCCTACTAATCAGGACTATCTATAGTGAATAGTCCAAAAGACAATTAGCCCAAGTAAAAACCAGCGTCAGTGCGCTGGTTTTTACGTTGCTTATTTAAATTTATAGCATAATAGAAATTTAAATCATGTATTCAAAAACAAAAGATACCTCAAGACCTGGATGATTATTTTTTATAATAAAAGTTCCATCATGTAGTTCAGTAATTTGTTTCGAAATAAAAATTCCAAGTCCATGTGTCGTAATGTTAGTCAAATCTTCATTATGAATTTTTTCTATAATATTTTCAGAAACTCCCCCACCTTCATCTATAATAGAAATGATTAATGCATCTTCAGAATCTGAAATTTTAACTCTAATTTTCCCTTCAGTATAAATTAATGAATTTTTTAAAATATTTTCAAGCATTCTGTAAAATAAATTCGGATCCATTTTTATTTTTACATTTTGGTTTTTTATATTATTTTTAAAAATAATTTCCCTTTCTGGGTTTTCATTTAATTTATCCACAATAAGTTTTCGTATTACTTTTAATGGACTTTCTTCTCTAAAACTTTCTTTATCTATGTTAGAAAGAGATATAGTTAGATTTAATCCCTCTAAGATATTTGAAATTTTTATGACCTGGTCTTGTATATTTTTAGTGTCAAATTCTTCTTTATTCTCTTTACTTAGTTCCCATGAAATTTTTGCAAGTGGCGTTCTCACATCATGACTTACACCTCTAATCCACTTTCCTTGAGACTCTTTTAAGTTGTTGTATTTTTCGTTTGCCCTATTTATGCTAATGGCAAGATCTTTTAACTCACCATATTCATCTAACCTTTCATAATCATCTTCATATAGATTATCTATTGCTCTTTGAAATGGTAATATGTTTTTTAAAATTTCTTTAACGTCAATCCTGTAAATTATATAGACGAATATTAAAAACAGGATGAAAAACAGCAATACTAGTTCTAGGTTAAAAATTAAGTTCTTATAATTATAGTAATTCACAGGCAATTTATCCAAAGAATTTTTTGGATAGGCAAATAAAATTAAACCATCTTCCACAATGTATGTGAATACCGGGTAGTCAGCCAAATAAAATCTTGTGAACCTTGCAACATCCGTAATTTCAAATTTGTCTTGAACTTCTTTAGGCTTATTAAAACTTTCTATTACTTTCCCATTTTTATCAAGTCTTATTGACCAAATATCTTTTTCTTTTAAAAACTCTTTATTTTTTTTGTTGAGATAAGTTTGACTTTTATTTTTTTCCACATATGAATAAATATCATTAGGATTTGGATATTCATCATTTAACCTGTAATTTAAGTATAGAAAAATCATGAGTAAAAGTATTAGAAAAAACATTAAAGAGAGTATTCTAATGATAATTTTTTTAAACCTTTTTAAAATATAATTAAACATTTTTATTCCTCTTTAACCAGTTTATAACCAAGACCCTTAATAGTTATTAAAATTTTAGGATCTCTAGGATTATCTTCTAACTTTTCTCTAAGTCTATATATATGTGTTATTAATGTATTCTCATAGCCATAAGAATCTTCCCAAATATTATCTAAGATTCGGTCAATTGAAACTATCATATTTATATTTTCAGACAAGTAATCTAAAATTTTAAATTGTGTGGCGGTCAATGGAATTTCTTCACCATTTTTTTCAAGAATTCCCTTAGATTTGTCGAAAATTACATTTCCCAAAACTATTTTTTCTTCATTTTTAATCTTTTTACTTCTTCTTAAAACCGCATCAATTCTCCAGAGAAGTTCGTCGGGTAAAAATGGTTTGACAATATAGTCATCCGCCTTATTTTCAAAACCCTCTCTCCTGTCATCTATTCCATCAAGGGCAGATAAAATAATAACAGCAATATCAGAAGTTTGCCTTACTTCCTTTAATAAGTCAAAACCACTTCCATCTGGAAGCATTAAGTCCAAAACTATTAAATCAATTTTATTGTTTTCTAATTTAAACCTAGATTCCTTTAAATTTTTTGCAGTAAAGACTTTTTTAAATCCCTTATCCTTTAAAAAATTATATAGATTTTCTAGCAAATTTTTTTCATCGTCCACTATTAATATATTAAAGTCTCTTCTTATATCCATTTAATCAACCTCAAACCCTATTATACAATACTATTTTGATTAATTTTCCTTTGTGATGTAAAAGTGACCTTGTGTAAATTTTATTTTCATCTATGGTGGTTATTATATTTTTTAGGAGGAATGATTATGGAAAAAATATTGGAAATAAAAAATTTAAAAAAATCATATAACAATAGAAGAGTTTTAGATATTGACTCTTTAGAAATCGAAGAAGGGTCTATTTATGGTCTAATAGGCAAAAACGGAGCCGGTAAGTCCACCCTTATGAAGCTTATTCTAGGTCTTGTCAAAAAAGATGACGGCGAAATAAAAGTTTTCGGACAAGAAATAAATTCAAATAACCAAAAAGATTTAAATAAAAATCTTGGCGCTCTAATTGAGAGCCCTTCATTTTATGACCATCTATCAGGATATGAAAACTTGGAAATAATATGCCAGATGAAGGGAATAAAAAAGGAAGAGATTTCAAAAACTTTAGACCTTGTCGGTCTTAACAATGTAGGTAAAAAGAAGGCCAAAGATTATTCACTTGGAATGAAACAAAGACTTGGTATAGCCATGGCATTAATAGGTAGTCCCAAACTTTTAATTTTAGATGAACCTATAAATGGATTAGATCCTCAAGGAATCGAGGAAATGAGAAATTTGTTTAAAAATATTGTGAAAAACACTTCTACAAGTATCTTAATCTCTTCACACATTCTTGATGAAATAGAAAAAATTTCCACTCACATAGGTATACTTAAAGACGGAAATTTAACTTATAACGGAAGTCTAGAAGAATACAGAAGACTACATCCACCATATATATCTTTACTCACATCGGACAATAAAAAAACTCTAAGTCTTTTAGACCTTGGCGAAGATAGTTTAGATGGAAAAAAGATAATTTTAGGTAAAATGAATAATCAAGATGTTGCAGATATAGTAAACTTTTTAGCTGGCAAAGTAGATATTTATAGAATAGAAGAAGAAAAAGAAAGTTTAGAAAAACTATTTATCGAAGAAAGCAGGTCTTAGTATGAAGAACTTAGAAAGAAAAAAATATAAAAGACTTGGAATAAACTTCTTAATAATAATAGTATTCTTTGCTCAAATGCTAATGGTTGCAGGAGTTAGCTTTTCAAAATCTTTTTCAAATAGCAAATATCCACTATCCTACATCCTAGACACTTATTTGTTTATATCTTTACTGCTAAACCCAATATTAATATCATCACTTGTAAAAAAAGTAATTGAAATAGAGGAAAAAAACAAGATGTGGCAGATGCAAATAATCCTTGGCGAAAAAATCAATTCAATTTTACTTGAAAAGTTTAAAAGTTTATCCATTAAGCTAACTTTATTACAGATTATAGAAGCCACTTTCTTCCTTGTGATGGCAGAGAGGTCTATTAATTTCAATATAAATAGCAAAATAATTTTAAGATTTGGAGTAATTAACATATCAGCTCTGATAATAAATTTATTCTTCTTAGGGCTTTTTATGATAATAGAAATGAAGACAAAAAAAGTCTATACCCTATCATTTATTTCTATAGTAGGAGGGCTTACTGGAATAATCACCATGCTAACTTCAAAAGTTTTATCCTATATAAATCCCTTTGCTTGGATGTCCAGTCTTTTGAGTATTTCTTATGTAAAAGATGGAAATGAATTTGTTCAAGTATTAAACCCAATAAATTTCTATACATTAATCATTGCCATTACACTTTTAATACTAAGTATTATTTATTTGAAAGCAATGAAATCTTACAACTTGTGGAAAGAATAGGAGGAAAAATGTTAAAATTAGAATTTAAAAAAATAAAATTTATGAATATTTTGCTAGTAAGTCTTATAATCCCCTTATTAGCCAATGCATTTGGACTCATAAACTATTTGGGCAATAAAGAAACATTAACTAACCAGTGGCAAAGTCTGTGGACACAAGTAAGTTTATTTTATTTTTCCTTTTTCTATATACCGTTAATTGCAATTGTCATAGCAAGTCTTTGGTCAGTAGAACATAAAGCTGGTCTTAAATTTATAAGATTAAGCCCAAAGAAAAACATGACCTTTGTAATAGCTAAATTAATTTTAGCCTTTATTATTATCTGCCTTTGTCAAATATATTTTATAATACTTTTTTACCTTGGTGGAAAATATATAGGAAATTTTTCAAACATAGACTTTAGTATCTATTTTTATTATATAGGAATTAGCATATTGTTAGCACTTCCTATTATAGGAATTTTTGGATCACTTGCCATAAGAATAAAGTCCTTTGGTATAACAGTCCTCTTATCTAGCATCTTTACAATATTTGGATTTGCTACAGCATTTAGGTCTTTAAAACTAGTAGGACTAAGTTTTTTAGCAATTGAAGCTAACAACTTTAGATATATAAACACACATGATTTTGGATTACTGACTCTTTTTGCAGCAGTAGAGTTAATAATATTTCTATACCTCTCTAACAAATTTTTGAAATACGAAAATAAATAATAAAAAGAGACCGGCAAAATTATTTAAATGCCAGTCCCTTTTTTTATTTTATTTTTTAACAACAAGGCCATTTACTTCGTTTTTGTATAGAACCATTAACTTAAACTTCCCGAATGTTATATTTCTTTTAAAAATTTTAAAGCCAAATACAACTTTCCAAGATTGTGGTTTGCACTTTGTAGTCCTTCAACTTCATAAGAGCCCTCATTTAAGACATCTCCTGCTTCAAGAAAGTTATAAAGTTCAAGTCCGTAAAAATCGCAAGCTGCTTGAACGCCTGCAAGCTCCATTTCTACTGCTATACACCCTTCCGACTTTCTCTTTGAAACAAGTCCACGAGTCTCACGAAGCATAACGTCTGTAGTCCAGACCTTACCCTTAGTATAGGGAGCTTTTTCCCTAATAAAAAATTCCTCTACCTTATCATGGTTTTTAATATCAAGGTAATCCGAAGGAGCTTTATAATAATAAGATGCCCCCTCACCCCTATAAGCTTCAGTAGGTATAATGTACTTTCCAAAAGTCTTTTCCTTGTCAAGACTGCCACAAGAGCCAAACATGATAAATTTATTTGAACCTGTAATCCAATTAACTACTACACAATCTGTTGATGAAAGAGCTGAACCAATAATAGAAAGATAGAAGGCAAATTCCTGACCTTCAAAGCTACTTTTATATACTGGCCTTGACCCATTTACAGATTCTATATTACCAATTTCTTGGCATTCAAAGTTATCAAGTAAATATTCTAGTATGCTTTTCGAAAATATTATCAAGCATTTTTCTGTAATATATTTCCTTTCTCCGAAAAAGTCTTTTAGACTTATAACTGACTCTGTGTCTTTATCATAACTGTCTATTATCATAATTTAACCTATTAATTTCTATTACCCTTCAAATTATTTATAACCTATACAATATCTTTATCTCATGTAATAAAGTACTTTTTCAATCCCTAACTTTTTACACTATCAACTTACTCTTTAGATTTCTCAAAAAAATAAAATCCAGTGCATACTAACAACACAGAATATAAAAGCCTATATAAAAATTCATCTTCTATACTAAGCAAGTTAGATAAAACATAAAAAACTAAAAAGAAATAAATTTTTCTTATTATTTTGTCAAATTTCATATTATCCTCCTATAGTTAAAAATATCATTAAAGCTTCTTTTATCTGTAAGCCTTTAGTGTATTTTCTTGTTAACAACACTACCATATCCACTTGTCAAAAATCATACTATGAATAAAATAGCCATTATTACTTTTCAGAAAACATCTTAAAACTTTTATTATCATTGCATTATAAATTTGTTTCACCTTTCAAAAATTGTTCTGCATTAATGTTTTTTATTATTGTCATCACATTTAATATTACAAATATTCTTGCAACAATTTAAAAATTAACCACATAATTTGCTCTAACTTTATTTTTCTTTCTTATTATTATATTTATACATAAAAGCCAGTAAGCTTTAGGTCTTTACTCTAAATCTATTTTAAGCATAACTATATCTTTGGTTCTATACTCTTCAGTAAATCCACATTCTAAAAAAAGATTTATAGCACTACTTCCCAAAGCTATATTATCATATAAGTTTCTTAATCCATTATTTTTTGCTGAAGAGCATAACAGTTTCAAACCTTCACGTCCATAACCAATACCACGATATTTTGAATAGATAATTACACTTGCTAAATATTTATTCTCTACATCATCCAAATGATAAGCTATCTCTCCAACAAATTCATTATTTTCATTAACCAAATATCTATAAAACCTTTTTCCTTCTGGCTTTTCAATCCAACAATTATACCATCTTTGCCACTTAGATTCTGAAAAATCAATAGTTCCTCCCCATGCGTTATTATAAGACATAGTATCTGAATCTGATAGTAACCTTTCTCTAAACCATAGATCTTTATATTTTGGAATATATATCTTAACCATTTTTTGCTCCTTAAAATTAAAAATTCATTTAAAACGTATTCAATAATTACTTAAATTTGGTATAATAATTCCTTATGAAATAAAATTAAATTTCATATTAAGGAAAGATAATTTTAACATAAAAAGACTTCTAAAGTTCTTTCAAAATTCTTATAATTTATTTATTGATTTTTTTGATAAAAGATATTGATTCCACATGGATTGAGTGGTCAATATGAACACAATTTCATATTTCTAAAAATCCTTGTATGTGGGAATATATCCATAACTAGTAAGTTAAGTTATTCATCACAAGTCTAAACTTTCCTTGTTTAACAAAAAGTCAAATAAATTAATAGTGAGTATTCCATTTTCATCTAAAAATGGTTTTATTCGATCTCTCACAATAATAATTTTTTTAAATGAGTCATCAATATTTAACAAGGACGCTTTTTCTTGATTTATTTTTTCTGTGGATGGGAGGCTATATGCAGATTGAATATAATATCTTTTACTTCCAAGGTTAGCTATGAAGTCAACTTCCAGCTGCTTCTTTATATCTTTATTATTAATATTTTCCCTTTTCATGACCATTCCTACATCTACCATATAGCCACGATATCTTAATTCATTATAAATTATATTTTCCATTAAGTGGGTTGGTTCTATCTGCCTAAAATTTAATCTTGCATTTCTAAGTCCTACATCTTCAAAGTATATTTTATAAGGCGTTCCTATATATTTTCTTCCCTTCACATCATATCTATATACTCTTTTTAACATAAAAGAGTCTTCAAAGTAGCCTATAAACTTATCAATTGTATTTGCAGAAATTTTAGATTTTTTTATTGACTTAAAAGTTGATGCTATTTTACTTGGATTCGTAAGGCTTGAAATTCCTGATGCTAAAATATTGAGTAAGTCTTCTAGTTCAGAAGTTAAACGTATATCATATCTATGAACAATATCTCGCAAATATACATTTTCGAGTTGCCCCTTTAGATAATCCATCTTATCTTCATCCCTTTTCATTAAAACTCCAGCTGGTAAACCGCCGTAAACTTGATATTGAGCAAAAGCGTCTTCTTTGTCGCCATCATAAGTTTGAAGAAATTCAGAAAATACAAGTGGCATAATATGGATCTCATCACCCCTACCTGCAAATTCAGTTATGACATCTTTAGATAAAAATTTAGAATTACTCCCGGTAACATAAACATCAAAATTATCTTGACGCAAAAATCCATTTAAGACTTGCTCAAAAGATTTAAGCAATTGAACTTCATCTAAGAGGATATAAAATTTTTCCTTGTCATTAGTTTTACTCATGATATAGTTTAAAAATTTTTTAGGATCTACTAATCTTTCACCGCTTAGTACATCTAAATCTATTAAATCTTCGCCAATTTTTAATAAATCTCTTCCTGAATCAAAGGCAAATTTAATAATATGGTTTTCATCAACACCACTTTGGATTAAATGATTATAAAATATATTATTAAGCAAATAAGATTTACCACTTCTTCTTATTCCTGTAATAATCTTAATAAATCCATTATCTTTTTTCCGTATTAATTTATCTAGATAGTAATCACGCTTTATTTCCATAAATAGACACCTCTTTCTATTTAGATTTATTTCCGTTTTGGAACTTAATCTAAGTATATTTTACTGTGTAAGGTCATATAATTCAATCTATTTATAAATAATTCCATATCGGACATATTTTTAAATTAGTTTCTTACTTTTTCATTGAGCATTTTCTTTATTTTTCTTCAGGTATTTGTTCGAGTATTTGGTCACTATTCTGTATTTAGATTTTTATTATATAATAACTTCTGAACAAGCCATTACCTTACATGGCAAAATTTTTTACAATCAAAATGACCCGACTTGCTCCGATTTAATAATGAGAAGCATGTCGGGTACTATTGGTTTTTATATATCATTTTTGATACTCACTTTAAATAAATTACTATCACGAGCTTTAAATATTATTGATAGATTATAACGTCCTAAAATTTGACCTTTTACCTGAAGCATATAAATATTTTAATGTAAATGCTGTATAAAAAATGGCATCTCACAAATTTTGGCAGATTTAAAACTTTCATAAAAGTGGTTTGCTTTTTCATTTGTAGCTCTTATTAATCGAATTTCATCAATATTATTTTTAACGCAATCTTTAGTCATTTCACTAAACAACTTTTTAGCTATCCCTTTATTTCTATTGCCCGGCAATACATATAACTAATCTACATAGCATATTCTATATCCATCTTGAAAACAAGAATAAAAATGATATTCAATTCTTCCGACCACTTTATTTTCATACATGGCAAGTATGGAAGTGCTTCTTTTTATTAATTCATCATCTAATCTTTTATAAAGTTCTTCTTTATCTATATCTGAGGAACACATAAGTTCCGGTTCCAACTTGGTAGCTAATAATAAATAATCATAATACTTATTAAAATTATCTTTGTTTAGCTTTTCAAAAGTGTATTCCATAATTCACCTCATTGGTATCAATTAAACAAATTTAATTATTTTAATCTTTTTCATTTGTAATTATATGCTCTACACCGCTATGTTCAGATTGCAGAAATTCTTTCATAAATGATGGATAAGCATTATACTTTTCAAGCTCATCAATCGGTATCCAGTGCATAGTTTCTTTTATGTCGCCCATAGTAACGCTCTGGCTGTTAAGATTTTTATTTCCCTTCGGTTTCATCATATAATAAAAGGCAATCTCATGGCAATCGACGTCCTTTAAGTCAGAGCTTCCAACAAAGAAGTTTTCATGTATCACAGCGAGATGGTCTACCTCATATTCGACACCTGTTTCTTCAAAGACTTCTCTTTTAACCGCTTCTTCCGATGTTTCCCCTAAATGAACTCCTCCGCCTATGGAGTAGTAATATTCATCAACGTCATTTCCTGCATATAAGACGCAGTTATCTTCTACTATAATTGCTGCAGCTCTAAATCTGAACCACTTATTTCCTTTTCTAAAACCACAATCATGCTCCATCTCAATTTCTCCTAAAATCAAATTCGTATTATCTAATATATCTTCGATACTTTTAACACGACCTATTAAAATATTTATAGTGTTGCTACATTAAAAAATCTTAAATACACTAAACACTTATCTTTGAGATTTTAAACTATTGAAAATTTCTTCATTTACTTATTACTTTTACTTAGGACTAACCTATTTTATCTCGTAAAATTAGCCTAATATTATACTTTTATTACTCCAAATTAAATTCAATTTCTTTCAATTTCTTTCTAATAAAAGGATATTCTATTATTTTCTCATCATCAATTCCTAAGGCCTTTAGAACATAATAATAAATTATAATATCAAGGATAATATCAGAGATTATAAACTCTTTAATTGTTTTTAATCGTTTATTATGCCTGTTAACATTTGCTCCATGTGTATAAAAATTACGTGTATCTTTTAGTCTTTCGGAAAAAATAGATATGGTTTCATCGCTATTTCCCCAATCAGGATTAAGGTTGAAAATTTTTTCTTTTAATTCGTCTGGTATTTTTTGAAATAATACTGTGAGCTTTTCTCTTAAGAAAATATTTCTACTTCCATTCTTATCTAGCCTTCTAATTATTTCCTCCTTAACAGGTATTTCAATATCGGAATCTTCCAAGCATTTTTTAATTATAGTTTTTGTGTTTTTGACTTTTTTATCAAAGTCAGTAATATTTTCTGACTCATTTTTCATATAATTATCATAATATGCTTCTAACATTTTTATTTTGTTAACTATAATACTTTCTATATCCATAGTCGGTATTGCATTTTGATAATATAGATTAATGATATATTTTAAACTTTCTTGATTTTCAAACCAATTACTTACTATTTCACCATATTCATCTTTTATATCATTTAATCTTAAAGCCTTAATGTCAAGATTAGTTTCAGCAGTGAGCATCTGAGGAAATATATATCTTCCTTTATAAAAAGGTAAATTAAATTTCATATTTCCATTTTCTAATTTTTCTATACTGAAATTATTAATTTTATCTTCCAAGTAAAACTCAAAATATTCATATTTCCCATATGTTTGAGATAAAAAATCATGCAATTTTAAAAGCCAAGATGATATTTCTATAAACTCACGTACTGATATAGCACTATAATCTTTTGTAGATATTGAAACATATGGATCAAGTTCTATTGAGCTACCCTTATTGATATTATTATTAACCTTGATATTTCGTCTTAAACTCATATCATATTTTCCGTCCAAGGTATAATATTTGTTTTCCTCAAAAAAATTATTATTATATGTTAATGTATAAGTATTAGGTTCTTCAAAGTTTGCTATTGGTAATTCTACATTTAGCCAATCATTCAAGTAATTGATTCCAAACTTAACTTTAGTTGCTAATATTTCATTTTTTATCATATTTTTATTAGAGTTTAACTCTATGATATATCCGCTGTTAGCAATATAAATTTCTGTTTCGTAACCTGGAACACTAAAACTTAAATTTTCAACAAAGCAATTTTCTAAAATAATAAATAATCCATTACTGGAGTATCCATAAATCCTATTAAATTCTTTATCTAAAATATTAGTTGAATTATCTAGCTTTCCATTTAATTTAAGCGATATGTGATCTTCCGTTAATTCTAAATCACCTGACACTACATTTTCAGAAAATTTGCCATTTTCATCAAACATTTTTTCAAAACTTAATGCCCATCGTCCCGTTAATATTGTTTTGTCTTCTAATCGAAATCTTTCAATCTTTGCCATAGTTTATATTCCCATATTTTGTATTTAGATTTTTCAAGTGAATAGTTCAATGTTTTATCATCTGTCTTTTCTCTCTAATACTATTAATATCCAATTTGACTTTAGTTGATAATATGCTATTTAGCGTAATTTAGACCCTAATATCTACTAGAACAGTTTCTGGATTAATAACTGTCATATAGATATGACTTGGGTCCCTCCATCGAATTTAGATTTTGAGTTCAGATTATATAGAATAATAGCTCTTGTAGCTTCTTATTTCGTTTTATCTTCTATAAATTGACTAAAATAAATTTTCTCCTCTGGATGTTCCACTTCTTCACCTGGTTTTGCATGAGGATTATACACTAAATAATTTTCAGGATTTAATGCATCATTTTTATTGACATCAAAAACTAACGCTCTCTCAAAACCATCACTTTCTCCATTAGTAAGCACATAATCATTATTAATCGCTTTCACATAACCTCTTTTATTTGGCTCAGGTAAATCGATATAGCCTAAATCATAATTAATTTGAGTTACTAAATCATAGCTCAAACCATCTTCTTTTTCTATTGACGGGTAGGGAGAACTATTTATTGATTCATATTCTTTAAATTCTCTTGTAATATTATTACCCATTGGTTTAGTATAACTTAAATTTGGACCAGATATAATCGGTGGTAAATGTATAAAATCTCTTGAGTATGTGGATGGTACACTATACTTTAGATGAAATATTAAAAAAGCTTCTCTTTCAGGAAGTATTCCATTATAATCACTAATTAATTCTATACTATTAAAAACAATTTTTATTTTTTCGTAAGAGTTTTTGCATCTATATTCACTATCAAAAGTTAACTTTTCTTCATTATCTTCAGTTATTTCAACTTTTGATTCCTCTTCATATATATTTGTATCTTCATCGCTAATTGTTTCTTCCATTGTTTTGTTAACCGAGATTCCTTGCGTTTCATCAATTGATACTTCTTTACTTTCATTATTATAACATCCAGATACACATATAATAACAAAATAAATAATTAATAAAAAACCTTGAATTTTATTTTTATTATTCACAATATACACCCCTCTCAAATTCTTATGTGCATTATACCATAATCAATTAAATCATAACAAAGTATTAAAGAAACAAATTTTTCTTATTGTTTCGTTAAATTTCATATTGTACCTCCTATAGTTAATAATGATATTAAAAGTTTTCCTTCTGCAAGCTTTATTTTGTCTTTTTGATTTAGTGTAACACTTTAAATTTTAATTTTCGTATGCTATAATCATATTAACAGAACCTCTCCACGCTTAATGTAGGTTTTCTACATGCGGACCACGGAGAGGGCTTTTTTATATTAAGGAGTTTATTATGGAATTAAAGCCAGCTTTGAATTACAAAGAGCAAATCTTAAAACTAAAAGACGACCATAATCTTTTAATATCTGATGATAAGTTCGCAGAAGAAATTTTAAATAAAGTAAACTATTATAGACTTTCAGGTTATGGCATTGGCCTAAAAAAGTCTGATAATAAGGAACATTACAAAAACCACATAAGTATAGAACATCTTTTTAATCTTTACTGCTTTGACAGTCAATTTAAAAATAATCTTATTAGAACTATCGAGCAGATTGAAATAGAGCTTAGAACTCAAATCGCTTACTACTTGTCTATTAAGTATGGTTCTGGTGCTCTTATGCACGAAGATAATTTTATTTATAAAACAAATAAAAGGGGACAAACCATATACTCTATTATTAATGAGAATCTTAAAAAGGAAATTACCAGACAGAAAAATAAACCCTTTGTTAAACATCACTTAAGAAAGTATGAAGGTCAATTTCCAATATGGGTTTCTGTTGAACTCATGTCTTTTGGAAATTTATCTTCTTTGTTTAGTATTCTTAAAGATGAAGATCAAAAAGAAATTTCAAATTATTATAACACTGATCCTAAATATTTGAAAAATTGGATTTTATGCCTAGTTGAGGTTCGAAATATCTGTGCTCACTATACTAGACTTTACAATATGCCTTTAAAAGAAAATCCTCGACTTTATTCCGAGAACGAACAATATAAAGGAAAACAAAATAAAATTTTTCCAATTCTTTTAATAATAAAGAGAATTTTAAACTCAAATGACCAATGGGAATCACTCTTAAAAGATTTACAAAATACCTTCCATAAATACCATAGCTACTTTAATTATAGATTTATGGGTTTCCCTGATAATTGGAAAGACATTCTATAGTACCCCTTTTAATCCGTTTTTTGTATGAATGGACGTCACCCTTGGTAGGGAAATCACTCCTAGAGATTAAGATTCCCTCTAAAATTATTTGCCATTCACCTTTTATTTTGATAAAATTAAATCACCATAAAGAGAAGGCGAGAGACAAGCTCATCGACCCTTCAGCAACCTACCAAAAGGAAAGGTGCTAATGCTTGAACGATGGATACATATTAAAACTGCATCCATCTATCGATGGGTGTTTTTTTTCTTCTCTAAATTCAAGGAGGGAAAAATGTTATTTGAAGTTTATTACAAAGTTTACGAACTAAATCGTAACGGCGCTTACAAGGAAGGACCCAAATCAATACCATATGGCGTTAGAGATACGGATTCAAAAAAAAGAAAAGAATTTTATGATTTTCTTGTATCTGAGGGATTTGAATGTGTTTCTTGGAACGATTCCTATCCTGTGATTCTTGTGAACCTAGAACTTAAACGTTTTGGTCTTATCTATCGACCAGCATGCCATGAATGTGTTGGTCAAAGACTTTATACCATACAGGAATTTTTTGATGAGGTATATTATGTTTAATGATATTGGTATTATTTAGTTCTATGTAGATAATAATTTGATATTTTATTTAGATATTAAACACCACAATATCCTAGACAAGTCATAAAAATAATATTATAAAATATTAATTGAAAACGAAAATTTTACGGGTGATGCATAAATACATCACCCGCTTTTTAATTTTAATGCCTTAAATACTCATAAATAATGCCACCGTCTAAACAATCGCTTTCTTGCCAATCGATACTATCTATTGGGAAAACTTTGCATGGCACCTGCCGTTGTTTCACGTTGATTAACTGTTTTAATATCGTGAAATCAGGGTTATTGCTACCAGGTGGCTGAGTAGTAAGCACGAATAACATTTCATATTTTTCAAAAGCTTCGTATGTGGGAATATGTCAATTGGTTTAAATATTGCACAGATTAAATTGATATTTTTTCCTATATAGTAATCCAATACCTTCTTGTTGTAACATTTCCTCTTGGTAATATATTTTTCACTTTGTTTTCCAAAATTCCACCATTATTTTCTATAACTTTTATTGATCCGATATTGTCATCATCACATGTAATCAAAACCTTATTTAGATTCAAAGCCTCTTTACAATATTTAAGTGCCATAGAAAGCATTTTTGTTCCATAGCCCTTCATACATTCAGATTGTCTAACTTCATACCCTATGTGACCACCATAGTTAATTAAAAATGAATTTAATTCATGCCTAATATTAATTTCACCAATAAATTTTTGATTATCTATCAACCAAAATGTAGTAGCTCTAACATAATCTGTAGGTAAATTTATACCATGTTCCAAATTATAAGAACTCTCTACAATTGTTTCATAGTTTCTAAAACGCCTTTCTGCATTCGGTCTAAAAATTTCATCTTCTTCATTTGCTTCTATATAACTTTGGATATATTTCCTATCCGGTCTAATTAATTTCATAAGTTCCCCTATAATATAAATATCTTTTACAATGTAATGTACATTGCTTATACCCTAAATACTTTGTAACATCCTTTAATAATTTGTTAATTAATTACTGTAAAATCCTTGCTTTCTAAATTTTATACAATCTAAACTGCTACGGCAACTGTTCGGATCATATATCTAGCTAGGTCTTCAATAAATTTTGAATAGATCCATAATGAATTATTAGGTCCTGTTATCATAATATATCTTTGTTATCCATAAGTCATAGTTCGCCTGCTCTCTTTTCTTTTTTAAGCCTTTATTCAATGTCCCTTTGTCATAAATACAACACTCTCTACATGGCTTGAGTAATCAGTATGGATAAATTTAAATATTTCTCAAAATCCTCGTATGTGGAAATAGGTTAATCAATAAGCATCTTATAATTTACTAAATCATTCTAAAGTAGGAAAAAAACAGCTCATGGCTTAGCTCAATTTTGTTTAATAATTAAAGGATATAGTTTGTCTACTTACATTTACTTCTGCTTCTACCCCAAAAGGAATTATACATCTTGGAGTTGAGTGTCCAATATTTATATTATAGACAATAGGTAAATCTTTATTGGTAATTTCTTCTAATAAAATAGATTTATACTCCTCATAATAGATTTCATTTTGAGGTTTCCCTACTAGTATTCCTGATAATTTATCAAATATTCCGTAGTCTTTTAGAGCAAGTATCATTTTCCTATATAAATCTGGTTTTGTTTTTTCTTCGCTTGATTCTATAAGTAAAATCTTATTCTTCCATGCCTCAAGGCTTGGAAATAACTCATATTTGCTACAAATTTCTACTGTATCTTCAAATCTAGAATTATCGAACATATCATATATTGATTCTATGCATCCGCCTAAAATTTTTCCACTAAATATAGGATCTCCTCTTAAAAGCTCAAAACCAGTATTACTATGACTTTTCATTTCTATTCCAATAGCTTTCTCGCTAAAATCTTCCCTTGCGTCATACCAAACTTCACTAGGATGTATCACATTTATTTTCCCTGTTTTTATAAGTTCTAAAAAGTATTTTTCTGTATAAGCCAACATATTATCAGATAGTTCGCACACATCTGGCAAGAAAGCCTGACCATAAAATGTTTTTATGCCAAGCTTATTTAGCATAAAGTGATTTATTGTTGAGTCAGAAAAGCCTAAAAAAAGTTTTTGTTTAAAAATATTTTTTAATCTATCTCCTTCGAACAGATAAGGGGCTAATCTATAAGTATCTTCTCCACCAATAGCACATAAAATCATATCAATGGTGTCATCTTCAAAAGCAAGTATCAAATCATCTGCCCTAGCTTCCGGATGATTCTTTAAAAAATCAATGCCTTTCAAAGAATTAGGTAAAAACTCTATCTCTACTCCTAGCTTATTTAATCTGTCTACTCCTATTTTTATTTCATGCTCAATAAAGCTTTCCCCTAAAACACCACTAGATAAACTAACAATTCCTATTTTCTTTATCATTTTTCCTCCTTGTAGATACTTATTTTCTTGACATCAATACTACACCCTCTACATGGATTGAATGGTCAGTATGGATAAAATTTAATTTTTTAAGTAAGCCTCGTATGTGGGAATATATTTATAGAATAAATTCGCTTTCCGTCACATATTATATCATGATTACACAAAGCAAAAACAGCTCCTGATGTGGAGCTGTCTCTTCCCTATATATTTAAATTACATAGAAGCTTTACTGATTATTTTAATTTAAATCATTAACAAATTAGCTGATCATCTTTAAATAAAAATCTTCTAATGTTTCTTCTTTTCTAAAAATTTCATAGACTTTTATGCCATTATTTACTAATAGACTAACAATCTCTGAACTGTCTTCTATATTTTCTTTAACTCGAATCCTGCCATTTTGAATATCAATTTTGGAGATTTCTTGTTCCTTTAATATTTCTACAGTTCTATTAATATCTGAAGTGTAGATTTCTATATAATTAAAATCTCTGCTATGCAAATCATCCAAACTTAATTTATCTATCACTTGACCGTCATTAATAATCGCTATTTTATTTACCAAATTTTCTAATTCTGGAAGTACATGACTAGAAATAATAATAGTCACTCCATTTTCTTCATTTAGCCTTTTCAACAAGCTTCTTATTTCTACTATCCCTGTAGGATCTATTCCATTAATAGGCTCATCTAAAATTAAAAGTTCCGGTTTTCCTAAAAGACATACAGATAAAGCTAATCTCTGCTTCATACCAACTGAATAGTTTTTAACTACCTTACCATCATCGTAGTTTAATCCAACTAATTCTAAAGATTTCTTTATAGTATTCTCATTAGTAATGCCTTTTTGAATGGCAAAATATCTCAAATTATCTCTAGCTGTCAAATTACCAAACAAGGTTGGATTTTCCAAAATTGCTCCAATTTTCTTTCTTCCTTCTGAAAGATTCTTTCCTCCAAACAATTCATAATCACCTTGAGTTTTCTCGGTAATTCCACAGAGAATTTTCATCAGTGTTGATTTTCCAGCACCATTTTTACCAATTATACCATAGATATCTCCTCTATTCACTGTTAGCGAACAGTTATTTAATGCGTATTTATCACTATATTTTTTTGAAAGATTATCTGTTTTAACTATAGCATCCATAATCCACCTCAATTGATTTCTTTTCTACTAAATCTTACATATCCACTCATTAGATAAATTACAAAGACAAAAACAAAACTAATACCAGCTGTCTTCATAAAGTTATTTCCAATTTGCTCTGTAGCCAATCCTAAATCTAATAGCTTGAATGGTTGTATAAGAAGAAGGTTATTAAATACATCGTAGATTTTTCCTTCAGTCATATACATTCCTATTTGAAAAACTGATGGAATTATAACAAAGGAAGTTGCAATGCCTAGAGCCACATTGTTCAATAAATAAGTTAATCCCATGACACCATTGTTTACATTTATCATCAATATTATCATTCTAATCAAGAAAAAGACAAATCCGATATATGATCCTCCAGTGTAATCAGATCCCACTAGATTTTTTAATAAACTGAATAATAAAATCAATCCTCCCATTATTACTATAGAAAAAAGAGTAAAAATTTGTAAAGTAATAAGGTCGCATACAAATACGTGCTTTCTACTAAGCCCCATTGATAGTAGCTCTACTTTTATATCTTTTTTCTTAAAAATAGTCACGCTGAAAAAAATTGAAATTATAATACTAACAATCTTTAAAAATGTTTCCATAGATTCGAAATATTCTTCCGAATTAGAGTCTATGGATGAATAAATCATACTTCCTAGTAATATCAATGTAATAGCAAAGATAAATTTAAGATAATTTCTTGTATGAAAAATTCTAAAAATCTCAGCTTTAATATATTTCATGATCTTTTCACCTCTCATTGATAAATTCAAATCTATTTAGTTTACCTTCTAATTTTATTTTATCGGACGTATTTTGATTAAATATCTCATCATAATTTTTTAAACCAAGTTCGCCTTCAACAATAGAGAAATTCAATATATTATCTCCTTTAAACTCATTTTTTTCTCCAAATATTCGAGATTTATTTAAATTTAGTTTACTATCACTAATATTTGTAGAACTCATACTTAAATCTGATAATTCTAAATCAAGATTTAATTTGTTAATCGTTGAATCAGTAAGATCAACATCAATTGCATTACCCTTAATCCCTACATTCTTAAGCGATGCATTCTTAATACTTATTGAACCAACTCTATCATTTATAGAAATCTTATCTATGTTTTCGATAGGTCCTTCAATTACCAATTTCAATTTAGATGATTCTTCGTCTAGTATTCCTATTGGTTTTTGTTTTAATAGCTTATTAGAGATACTAATTACATCATTTTTTTCTTCAACCTCTATAGGACTCACATAGTCTGATTTTAAATTTTCAATCTCTACATTGTAATTTTCACGTGTATTGGATATTAACTCTATATTTGTAATATTTGTATCAATTTGTAATTCTTTGATTTTTTCAAATTTTTTTGTTCCTGTATAACTAGATGCCACTACAGGATCTAACCCATTTTTGTCAATATAATATTCATCTTCAGATAATTTTAGATTTAGTTTTCCTCCCATACTGCATCCGACAAGCGTTAAAACTATACCCAATGCCAAGGTAATCCATAATTTCTTTTTCATATTAAAACCCCCTTCTAACTATTGATGTTTTTTCCTTGATTCTTTTTATTATTAATTTCCCAATTAGGTTGATTATTTCAATCAATATCCCTGTTGCTGAAATAACTAAAAGTATTACTCCCAGTAGCAAACATAAACTTGATATCGAAAATCCACCTAAAAAGAAATTTTTAACTGTTCCAATAACAAATAAGATTACTGTGAAATAAGTAGCAGCTATTAAAAAAATAGCTGTAAATAATAAAGCCAAGAGTACTATTAATCCTACCAAAATTGTTGGTATCGATAAAATGCTTAAGGCAATTATTGGTATACCTTTAAAAATTTTCTTAATTGAACTATTTTCAGTATCCCAATCATCTATTTTCGTAGATAAATTTAATTCCCTAGCAATTTTATTTACATCATATTGATTTGGTATTTCATCTTCATCCGCTAAATTCATTTCATCAAATAACTCTGAATAAAATAGAATTGCCTCTTCTCTTTCATTATTATCAAATTTCTTTAATTTTTTATCCAAAGTTTGTAAAAAAGATTTCCTAATCATATCTACCCTCCTTACTTTTCGTAATAAAATCATCTACTGTATTTTTATACTCTGACCAGCTTTCTAATTGCTTCTCCAATTCCTTTTTCCCATCATCTGTTAAAGTGTAATATCGCCTATTTCTTCCATCTATGGATTTATTATATGTTGCAAGATAATTGGATTTTTGCAACCTTCTTAATACTGGATAAACGGTAGATTCTGAAATATTAAATTCATCTGACAACTCTTGAGTCAACTTGTACCCATAGGTATCTTCCTTATCGATTGCTATTAAAACACATAGCTCTAAAACTCGAGTATCTATTTCAAACAATCCCAATCACCTCACTTTTAAACTTATTATGATATATGTCATATAGTATCCTTGTCTATATTATATGTCGTATAGTATTATTCGTCAATAGCTTAATTGTGTTTTTCTTAGTATTCTTATATTAACTATTGATGCCTCTATATGAGCAGCAAGTCATGATACTATATGTTTTATAACATTAAAATCTCTTGATGTGGATATGTCTAGATATCCTTATCATGAACAAATAAAATGCTATTTTCAACATTTTCCTAAGTCGACTTATATTTAATATCTAAAACAAAATTTATTCATACAAAACCCCTAAACTGAACTTTCAATCTACTCCTATAGGAGGTCATATGTCATGTATTGAATAAATCAAAAACAGCTCTTAATATGAGCTGTTTACTAATCAATCTGAACCTCAAGTCCTGATTTAAATATTACTTTTAGTTTTTCTTCATAAACAACTATCTTCTCTATAAGTTTCCTTACCAATTATTCATCATAGCTGTCTATTTCTAATTCTTGGTTTTCTAAAAACTCTTCTAGTTCCTTTAGTCTGCTTTGTTCATTCTTCTCTTCTGCCATTTCAAGAAGTATATTTTTTTCTCACTCCTTAACTCTTCCACCCCTGTCTGCAAGTTCACTGTAGTCTTTCTTGGCATTAGCTACTTTTAAAAGCTCTTCTTGAACATTCATCATTTCTTTGTCTATTTCTTCTATCTGCCTACTCCCATCACCTGTGATGGCTTTTTTAATATTCTCTTTTATTATTTCTTTTAATTCGCTGCTTTTAGAAATAAGCTAATTGATTGTTTCTACAAATATTTATTACAATTGTTTTTCGTTCATTTATTAGTCTCACGTTAGTATTACTTAAAATTAAGTTGTGCTTATGCTTGAAATTGGATGTTTAAATAAAATATCCATAAATCTTGAAGAATTTATTTTCAAAAGTTTTTCATCTTACAACATAATATAATATTCTTGATGATAATATATTTAAAACTGCATACATCCGCTAATATTTACAAAATCTTTACATTATTTAATATTTATATATTGTTTTCATCTTCCTCAAAGTCAATTATAAATTCAGATATTACTGGTTGCATTTTATATAATAAACTTATTGCACATGACATTTCATTATATAAGACATCATAACTATTTTTATTTGAAAAAATTTTATTTTTTAATTCACTTTCAATTTTTTTATTCATATAATTTATTCTGTCATCATCAGTGGTTAATATATTTTCCTCTAGCTTATTTGTTTCTAAAATTATATTTTGGCAAATTTTAGTATCTCGTATTATATCATCCATTAGTTCTTCAAAATCTGGAAGTTCAATTGATATCCTTACTTTGTTGAACTCAATAGTATTTTCTAATAATTTAAACCTATGTTTGTTTTTATTTATTTTTTTAATAAGATAATTATATTTATTGATAGTATTTAATCTATAATCCGCGGCAAATTCCCGAAACAAATCGTACCTCTTAATCATAGTTGGAATTTTTGAAATGTCCTCTAGTAAATAAAAGAGTTTATTTGACAACATTAGACTTTCTATTTCATTCAAATAATCAATTATTTCAAAAGATATTTCTATCAAGTTGTCTATTTGTCTTATTACTAATGTATTATTATAATTTCTCACTTGCTGTAAAATTTCAGCATTTTTTAATTCAAGTTCTAATTTTCTATTTTCTTGCAATTCTTTTTTTAGTATATTTTTAGCAACAACTGCTGAAACAATTATAGCTAGCACTGATATGCACGTAGAAATTATAAATTCAATATTATTGACTACATATTTAATAAAAATCACCTCAATAAAATTATATTCACTAACTACCTATGGACTCATTTGTTAATATTATATTTTTAATATCTCCTAATTTTTTATCGCATTTTTTCAGCTATTCCCTTTTAGTCCCTTGTCAACAACGCCACACACTCACAATGGCTTGAGTGGTCAGTATGGATAAATTTTAATTTTTTAGGAAAGCCTCGTATGTGGGAATATGTCTATCTTTGATTATACATCATAAAAAATTATTTCTTACAATCCTTGACTTTAAGTATAATTCTGCTATAATTTAGTTAAGGAACAAGCCCTTGCCATACGTGGCGGGGCGTTTTTTTATGAGGTGCATATATGAGTAAACCATTTAAAACTTATGATGAACAAATTGAAATACTCTCAAATAGAGGTTTAGACATTAATAATCCAGAATATGCTAAGATTATTTTATCACAAGTTAATTACTATAACCTTATCAATGGCTACAAAACTCCATTTTTAGATAATACATCTTCTAATGAGGTAGATGATGTATATAAAGCTGGTAGTAGTTTTGAAGAAATTTATGCTCTTCATGAAATGGATCGTGAATTAAAAGAAGTGGTTTTTTCTTCTCTGCTCCGTTTTGAGAAACTTCTAAAAACATCCTGTGCTTATCATTTTTCAGACTTATACAGAGATGGACTATATCCTTACTTACAAATTGAAAATTATTCTGCATCAAAGCATCAGCTAAATTATGTTTTGAAAAATATAGGGACATTATCCAATGCCATAAGTAGAGAAAATAAAAATTCAAATGGCAAGAAACCTATTAAGCATTATATAAAAAAGCATGACCATATTCCTCTTTGGGTTCTTGTAAATTTCCTTACTTTAGGAAATATATCTTACTTTTATAATTCCCTAGATGAATCTCTTCAAAATGAAATTGCTAGAGATTTTGGTGAAAGATATAAAGATAGTTACCAGTCTAAAGAAAAAATTAGTAAAACTGAACTTATAGATATAATTAAAATCTGTAATTTTTTCAGAAATGTTTGTGCCCATGATGAAGTCATGTATTCATTCTCATTGAATAAAGCTGGTCAAACCGCTATATTTGAAAAGTTTTTTGATGAGAATTATACTGGAAAAAATTTACACGATTTAATATTGGTCCTTAAACTAGTTATTCCTGAAAAAGAATACCAATCTTTAATCTCATCAATTAGCTCCATCAAAAATAAATATGAAGATAAATTTACTAGTATATCAATTGATGCCATATTTGCAATTTCAGGATTTCCTAATAAGTAGTTATTAACTTAACTACTTATTTTTTTATTTGCTAAAGATTATTCTTAATTGCTTATGATAATATTATACCAATTATATTAAGTCTATTAAGTAAAATCAAAAGACCCGACTAGGTCCGCTTCATACTAAGAAGCGTGTCGGGTACTGTTAGTTATATTGTATATTTACTTTTTATCCTTGTCAATTTTCTATCTCAACTTCAAGTCCTGATTTGAATATCACTTTAAGACTTTCATCATAAACTATAATCTTCTCTATAAGTTTTCTTACCAAATCTTCATCATAGCTTTCTATTTCTAATTCTTGATTGTCTAAAAACTCTTCTAATTCCTTTAGCCTGCTTTGTTCGTTCTTCTTTTCTGCAATACTTAGGAGTATCTTTTCTTTTTCATTTCTTAATTCTTCTACCTTATTTGCAAGTCCAGTGTAGTCTTTCTTGGCATTAGCTACTTTTAAAAGTTCTTCTTGAACTTTTAGCATTTCTTTGTCTATTTCTTCTATCCTACCACTTTCATCACCTGTGATGGCTTTTTCAATATTCTCTTTTATTATTTCTTTTAATTCACTACTTTCCGATATAAGCTGATTGATAGCTTCAACTACTGCATCTTGTAGATCAGTTTCTCTTATGGTTCTTGCTTCACATGCTTCTGGTCCATGGGTTACTCTTGTGCAGCATCTCCAAACAGTATATTTCTTTCCTCTATTATTCCATGCTATTCTCCTGTAAATATCTCCGCATTTAGAGCAATAGACAATACTTGAAAGTGCGTATTTACTTGAATAAATTCTTCTCTTTCCTTTTCCGCTCACCATATTTGCTCGTCTGTACATTTCTTCCCCGACTCGCATGAAGATTTCTTTTGGTATGATGGCTTCATGGCTATTTTCTACATAATATTGAGGTGCTATTCCATCATTTTTTACTCTTTTCTTATTTAGAAAATCTACTGTATAGGTTTTTTGTAAGAGGGCATCTCCCATATATTTCTCATTGGTTAAAATTTGATTGAGGTTCGATACATGCCACTTCTTATTTCCTGCTCCATTTACTATCTTGTCTTTCTCTAATCCTTCCTTTATATCTCGTAGGCTTGCCCCTTCCAAATATTCTCTATAGATCCTTTTTATAATTTTTGCTTCTTCAGGAACGATGACAAGTTTTCCCTCTTCGTCTTTTGTATAGCCTAAAAACCTATTATGATTTACCTGGACTTGACCCTGTTGAAATCTGTATTGAAAACCTAGCTTCACATTTTGTGATAAAGACTGACTTTCTTGTTGAGCAAGAGATGCCATAATGGTAAGAAGAACTTCTCCCTTGGCGTCCATAGTGTTGATGTTTTCTTTTTCAAAGTAGACTGGGATGTTGTTTTCTTTAAGTTTTCGAATATATTTTAAGCAGTCCAGGGTATTTCTGGCAAACCTCGATATGGACTTTGTAATAATATAGTCGATATTTCCTTCCATGGCTTCTTCAATCATTTTATTAAAGCCAGCTCTTTTCTTGGTATATGTTCCACTGATTCCTTCATCAGAAAAAACTCCCGCAAATTCCCAATCTGGATTTTTCTTTATATAATTTGTGTAGTGGTCTACTTGAGTGTCATAAGAAGTTGCTTGTTCATCGCTATCTGTTGATACCCTCGCATAAGCTGCCACTCTCAGTTTCTTCTTTTCTGATTCCTTGATGGAATTTCCTTTTTTCTTCTTCGCTGGTATTACTATGACCTTGCTATTCATCATCTATCACCTTGATTAACCTATACTTATAACTCGCTCGTTCAAAGGGATCTAGTGGTAGAACTTCTTCACTTTTGTATCT
Organism: Lagierella sp. ICN-221743; assembly: GCF_037890055.1. Classification (NCBI taxonomy): domain Bacteria; kingdom Bacillati; phylum Bacillota; class Tissierellia; order Tissierellales; family Peptoniphilaceae; genus Lagierella; species Lagierella sp. ICN-221743. Next base: position 131,244 of record NZ_JBBKBD010000003.1, read on the forward strand.
AAACTTGCATGGAACTCTAATGATCTCTTCTTCCTTTTCCCAAACTCGTCCCATGGCCACTGCCCTTTCTTTTAACATTTGACCTGCTTTTTCAAAGCTTTCTCTATCTATTATCTTGGGATAGATTTCATTTCCTAAATACTTTTTATTGGTAAGGATTCTTTTTACACTGGAGCTGTTTTTCTTCACGCCTGCAAGGTCTGCTGACTTTATAAGGGCATTGCCAGCAAGGTAGTTTTTAAAGATTTTTCTTATATTCTCCGCTTCTTTTTCTTGAATTTCTAATCTTCCGTCTCTTATGGTATAGCCATAACATAACCTAGACATTATTTTTCACTTCCTCTCTAAGTACAAGTCCACACTTTAAATGAAAATCAAGGGTCTCTCTATTAACAACTTGAATGTGGTCAATGATTTCTTCAAACAAGTCATCTTCAAAGTGATCTATCATTTCACTTTTTCCTAAGATTCCTATTAATTTTTCAAGTTCTCTTATTTCTTCATCATTTCCAAGGATGGCTTTTTTAATTCTTTCCTTTTCCCTGAGTAGATAACTTTCTTCACTAGAAATTTCACTGCTTTCTTTTGCGTAAACACTTGCATCTAAAACTCCCGAAGTTATTAGTTTGCTTAGAACCTCTTTTCTTTCCTTTAGTTTTTCTAGTCTTTCTTCAATTCCATTTATCTTCTCGACTTCTTCCTTGCTGTCCACTCTCTTTAAGGATTCTAAGAGTGGTGTAAGGATACTATCTTTTCCAAAGACTAGCTTGTTTACTAAAGTCGCAAATGCCAGTTTTATGTCCTTGTCTTTAATAAACTTCATATAACATTTATTAATATCTTTAAGGTGTTCACTGCAAGTCCAAGCTATATATTTTTCTTTGCCATTATAGTGATGCCTTCTCTTAAAGCTTGAACCACACTCGCCACACTTGATTTTTCCTGATAAGCTATATCTATTTTGATATCTTTTTGTGTTTTCTCCATTTCCTTTTGCTATAGCCCTTATCCTTATTAGGTCTTGAACTTTCTCAAAGTCCTCTCTACTTACAATGGCTTCATGGTTGTCTATTATCTTATACTGGTCTTCTTCTCCCTTATTCTTGTGTCTATTATAATTTTCATCTGTATAAGTCTTTTGGTAGATAACATCCCCTGTGTATTTTTCATTTTTTAAGATTCCATTTATAGTCGACCCGTGCCAGCTTGCTCCTTTTTGTCCTTTAATCTTTCTTTTATTTAGGTTTTCTGCAATTTTATGTGTTCCCTTACCCGAAAGATACTCTTCAAATATTTCTTTTATAATTTTTCCTTCTTCTTCATTCACTACCATCTTTCCGTCTATATTCTCATAGCCATAGGGTGGACTTGATATGATAAAGGTTCCATTTTGAAATCTTTTCTTTATAGACCATTTGTTATTTTCTGATATAGACCTGGACTCACTTTCTGCAAGGGATGAAAGTATGGATAACATCAACTCGCTTTCCATTGTCCTGGTATCAATGTTTTCTTTTTCAAAATAGATACCAATGTTTAAATCGAGAAGTCTCCTTACGATTTCCAAACAATCTGTTGTGTTTCTTGCAAGCCTTGAGATGGATTTGGTTAGGATAAAGTCTATTTTTCCGTCTTCACAGTCTTTTAGCATTTCTAGAAGTCCATCCCTACATTCTTTCTTTGTTCCAGTGATGCCTTCATCAAAGTATAGACCTGCAAAAGTATATGAATTGTTCTCTGCTATCATCTTTTCGTAGTGTGCTTTTTGCGTTTTAAGACTCACAAGCTGAGCTTCCTCATCTGTCGATACTCTTGCATAGGCAGCAACTCTTAATATAGATTCTTCTTTTTGATTTGCTTCTATTTTTGTTATCTTTTTCATCGTCTCACCTCTCTTTCTCTTAGTGCTATATTCCCGTACAAATGAGTATATATCAAGTCTTATAGCATTAATTCTGAAAGAATGGGTCTGAATCTTTTAATGTTTTCTCTCCTAACTTTTCTATATTCTTCAAGGCTAATTTCATCTAAAAGAAAGAGGTCTTGGATGAATTTATCCGATAGATAAAAGTTAATCTCTGCTTTTAAATCTCTTTCTGTATATTCAGTTTTTAAAATTTCTTTTCTGCCTTCCAACTTTTCTACTCTCATACTCCACCTCCTATATCATAGGCAAAGAAATTAAGGCTATTTTTAACCTATATTTCCTTATCTCTATATTCCTTAGGACAAAGGAAGTGTTTTTGAGTAAAGAGTTTTCAAAAGCAATCGATGAATATATATACTACTATAACAGTGAAAGGATTCAGAAGAAAACAAAATGGATGCCACCTACTTTGTATAGGTTAGCATCCATAAATGTAAACTAAATATTAATGTGTCCAGTTTTTTTGGTACACATCATTTACGGAATGCTCCATTTTTTTAATCTTTACCTTGTTAGGGAGAACCCTAAGACCCCGAAATATATTTTATAAAGGAGAATAAAATGGCAAATAGATTTAATAATGAAAGAATAGAAATAAAACTAACCAAAGAAGAAAAGGAAGTTTTTAAAAAGAAAATTAAACTTGCAAATCGCAAAACTATATCCCACTTTCTTAGAATATGTATTAGAAAAAGAAATTTATGTTGTAGATTTAGAACCATTTAGAAACCTACAATGGTGCTTTCAAATGTAACAAATAAAATAAACCAGATTGCAAAAGCTACTAATACAACTGGTGTTATTTGCAAGAATAAAATTGAATCAACTCCAAATTTGGCAATATATTATATTACCAAGAGTGAAAAAAATGATGAAAAAATCTTGGTATCTTCATTTAAATGTCATCCATCTACTGCCCATATTCAATTTATGAAAGCACGAAAGATCATATTCTATAGCATGTTTTGAAACAAAATAAATATCCCCCAGCCTTTTCTCATGCGGCCCAAAGGGCCTGTATTACTATCCACGTCTCATCGTTTAGTTTTGATATAGCATTTCTGACCGCCTCAATCATCATCTGTGTTTCAACAATCTTTTCTACATCAACGCTTTCATCAGTGATGTTATCTACAAAATTCCCATCATGATCCAAAGAGGAAAAGAAAAGCAGGTGGTTTTTTCTGTCCACCTGCTCTAAATATTTTTCATGTTCTCTTTCTTGCCAGTAGACTTTGTATATCTGCTCGCTTACTTTGATTTTTTGCCCACCGACATAAAGGTAATATTCTTTTGTCATTTATGTTTCCTCCATTCTATTTTTGTCTTTATGTTTTCAGACAAAAAAAGGAGGACTCCTGCTCTTGGGCATGGTTAGTCCTCTAAAATGAAAGAAACTCTTTCTGATATTAACTAGATTTAATTTTACAAATGAATTATCTATACTGTATATATAATAACTTAAAGAAAAAAGGTGTATTATTTTTTGTTTTAATTATGTTCATATTAGTCTCCGTTCATTAAGTCACTATATCTTAAAATTTAATATTGTTTATAGTTCCATTCTATATTAATTATTTAATTTCCATGATTCTGCCTTAGCCTTTGCATTTATAAGGTCAGAATAAAGTCCATTATTTTCAATCAATTTTTCATGATTTCCACGTTCTACTATTTCTCCATCTTTTAAGACTAAAATTTGGTCCGCATTTCTGATTGTCTTTAGTCTATGGGCAATCATAATCACTGTTTTATTTTTTGTTAATAATTCTATAGCTTGTTTAAGCTTATCTTCATTTTCTGGGTCTATATTTGCTGTCGCCTCATCAAATATAATTATGTCTGCATCTTTTAGCATAGCTCTTGCTATGGAAATTCTTTGTTTTTCTCCACCTGATAGACTTGCTCCCCCTTCTCCAACAATAGTGTTATATCCTTCTGGTAGAGCTTCTATAAATTCATGACATCTTGCTTTTTTTGCAGCTTGAACTACTTCTTCATGGCTTGCATTTTGTTTCCCAAATTTTATATTGTTTTCAATTGTATCTTCAAATAAATAGACGTCTTGGAAAACTGTGCTTATTAATTCCATAAGTGATTCTAGCTTATATTTTCTTATATCTATTCCACCTACCTTTATACTTCCTTTATCAATGTCCCAAAACCTGGAAATTAAATTGCACATAGTTGTTTTCCCTGAACCTGAAAGTCCTACAATTGCAGTCATTGTATTTTCTTTAATTTTACAAGATATGTTTTTTAATATTTTTTTATCCTCGTAGGAAAAAGAAACATCATTAAATTCTATATCATATTTTTCCGGAACTATGTTTTTGCCATCTATATCTATTTTAGGCATACTCATAGTCTTTTCAACTTCTTCAATAGAACTTGTTGCTAGTCTTAAAGTTGCTAATACACTACCCGTTGATTTTATATGATTAAAGGCTAGAAAGGACATTATTATACCCATTATCCCGTCTGAAATATTCATACTTCCCTTAAAAAATAATTGCAATGATGTTGCTATCATAATGACACTAAAGAAAGCTATAATAATATCTTGAATTATGATATATGGAGTAAGACTTCCTTCCATTTCTAAGTTTACTTTTTCATTCTTAGTAATAGACGATATTATTTCCTTATCTCTTATACCTTCAAGATTAAAAGCTTTTATTACAAAAAGCCCCTGTATATATTCTAAAGTTCTTTGCACAAGTTCTGATTGAGATTTTTGCCTAGCAGCAGAACTGGCTCTTGACTTCTTTTCCATATAGGATACGGCGCACAAGTATAATAATGTTCCTATAAAAACAATACATCCTAGTTTAAATTCAAAAATAAAAATCATTAAAGTAAAAACTATTGAATTTATTAAACCACTTAATACACCTACTAGAATAAATGGTGCAGTGTTTTCTATATCATCCAATACTGAAGTAGTTATTCCTGTTATATAAGCAGTATTATTTCTATTAAAATATCCCATAGGTACAGTTTTTAAAAGTTTCCCTATTTCTACTCTTTTATTAGCTACCATAAAATATCCTGTGTGTACCTGTTTAAGTTGGGCAAGAGAATTAAAATAGCTTCTTCCAATAATACTTAAAGTTAGTAATATTAAAACTATTAATGAAGCTTTCATATTTTTATTATCTGAAAAGATTGAGTTTAATACAATGTAAATTGCCACAATCTGTAACATATTAAATATAGCGTAAATAAACTCAAAGACCACAGAGACATTTAAATTAGATTTCTCAAGAGCCGCAAAGTTCCAAATTTTTTTAAGTCCACTAATCATTTTGCACTCCTTATTTTTTTTGATTTGCTTTCCACATATCTTTATAAGTATTGCTTTTGTTTAGTAATTCTTCATGATTACCAGCACAAGATATTTTCCCATCTTCAACTAGAAAAATCTTATCTACATCAGTTACAGTAGATAGTCTATGAGCAATAATTATAACAGTTTTTCCCTCTATTAATTTAGAAATTGATTCTTGTAATTTAACTTCATTTTCCGGATCTATATAAGCTGTTGCTTCGTCTAATATAAGAATTGGTGCATTTTTAAGCATAGCTCGAGCTATAGTAATTCTTTGCCTTTCTCCACCAGATAAATTACTTCCCCCAGAACCTACTATCGTTTGGTATCCTTTTTCTAATGACATAATAAATTCATGACAACCCGAAGCTTTTGCCATTTCTATTACTTCATCATCACTAGAATTTACCTTTCCCATTCTTATATTTTCCATCACAGTATCATTAAAAAGGAAAGTGTCTTGAGATACAAATGCTACCAAATCATATAGTTGTCTAAGTGGAATATCTAATATATTTTTATCTCCAATAGTAATTACTCCATCACTAATATCCCAATACCCAGCAATAAGCTTTGCTATAGTGGACTTCCCAGAACCTGAAGGTCCAACTAAAGCATTAACTGTATTTTCTTCTACAAATAAATCTACGCCCTTTAAAATTTCTTTGTTTTCATCGTATGCAAAATGTAAATCCTTAATCTTAATATCATAGTTCTCAAAATAAGTTATATTATCGCTATGAATCTGTTCATCAGCTGCTAAAATAGAATCTATTCTATTAACTGTTGTTCCTACTTGTGCTAAACTGTCAATAAAATTAATTGCGGCTAATAAAGGACCTGCTACTCCTAATGAAAGTATTATGACCATTATAAAACTACTAATTTCTAGGCTACCACCTATATACATCAAAAAACCTATAGGCAGTATCGTTATCAAAGTAGTAGGTGATATTGCTTTAGATAACGACATAGAAAATTGGGTCTTCTTCATCCATTTATAAAAATATTCAGCATTTGCATAAATACTATTCTCATATTTAGAATAGGAATTCTCACCCTGATTAAAAGTTTTTATAACCTCAATTCCATTGATATATTCCACAATTGACTTATTCATATTAGTATTGACCTCAACAGATTTAGCATAATCACTTGCGTAATCTTTCATAATTAAACCCATAAACATCATACCAACTGGAATTGAAACTAAAGAAAGAATTGCCAATCTCCAATCAATGATTAATAAATAAATAATGATAAATAGCGGTCCTAATATGTTTGCCGTCATTTCTGGAAGCAAATGAGCTAATGGTCTTTCCATTTTTTCTACTTGGTCAACAATAGTTGTTTTAAATTCTCCGCTACTTGTGTCTATTATCTTTCCTAAAGGCATTCTAGGAAGTTTTTGAGCTATACTTATTCTTAAGTTCTTTAAAATTGAAAAGGTTGCTTTATGAGAAATTTTTAGTGCAAATGAATATAAAATTGATTTTAAGCTATATCCAAGAAATATAAAAAGACATAGTAACATATAATATTTAGTATCATGATTCCCTTGAATTAGATTATTTATAATGCTGCTAGCAAAAATATATGGCATAATTCCACATAAAACCCCTATACTAGAAAGAATAATAGCAAGTTTAATCGACTTTTTCTCTGTTTCTGCATATTCCCAAATGCGTTTTAAATAGTCCACAACACTCCTCCATTCTAAAATATTTTATTTTGAAAACTCATAAATATTACCTCCACAGTTTTTTATAAACTCATAATCGTGTGTAATAATTATAATGAGTTTTCCTTCTTTCTCCATATCGTGTAAGAAATTAATTAATGTATTCATCTGTGGTTTACATAATCCACTTGTAGGCTCATCTAAGATAATAATAGGTTTATTACTAAGCCTTGCTATAGCAATCAACAATCTTTGCTTCTCTCCCCCCGATAAACTTTGAGGATGTTTTTCAAGCTTTGATAATAATCTCATCTTTTCCAACATTTTTTCATTTAGGCTTTTATCTTCACTTACTGTTGATACTTCCGATAATACACTTTCTGTAAAAAGCTGAGAGCTAGGATCTTGCATTACCATAAAAATTTCTTTATTTTGTTTTGTAACTTTTTTTTGATTAACAAATACATCTCCGTAACCTTTTGTGATACCAGTCAATAATTTAATGAAAGTACTTTTCCCTATTCCATTTTTTCCAATAATAAAATTTACTCCCTTATTAAAGGAAATACTAAAGTCAAAAATTTTATTATTTTCATATTTTTTCTTAAAATTATGACATGATAAATCTCCATTGCTGAAATTATTTTTATCATCCAATAAATTTACTTTATAATATTTATTAATCTCTAAATCACTTTTCTCTATTTTATTAAATGTTCTAAGCTCATATCTTTCTGCAATAACTTTCAAATTATAATCATTTAAATCTTCTTTTTCGTATAAATTTAAAGACCCATTATCAATAATACATAGCTTATCCATTATATCCTTTAAATAGAACAATCTATGTTCCACAACAATTATTATCTTGTTTAATTCTTTTAATGTCGCTAAGGCTTCTTTTAACCTATCTATAGATTCATTATCTAATGATGAAGATGGTTCATCTAATAAGATAATATCATTTTCAGAAATTGCACAAGCTGCAAGTGCTATCATTTGCTTTTCTCCACCAGATAAATCAAATATATTTTTGTCTAATAAGTATTCTATATTCAAGAGTTTTGAGTATTTCTTTATTCTATTGATTATCTCTGACTTGTCAGTATTTCTATTTTCTAGCTGAAAGGCTAACTCCTCAGTGGAATTCATACAGTAAAATTGAGATTTTGGATTTTGAAATACATTTGAAATAATACATGATCTTTCAAATATATTTTTACTAAGTAAATCTAGGTTGTTATATTTTATTTCTCCACTAATATTAGCATCAAGGTATTCAGGTATTACTCCATTAATTGTTTTTAATAGTGTGCTTTTTCCACATCCAGAATGTCCTGTAATAACTGTAATTTCACCAGCTTTACATTCAAAATTTAGATTTTTTAAGATATTTTCACCATCAAAAGATAAATCAAGCTTTCTTATTTTAAGCATATTTTCTACCTCTTATATAAAAAAATAAAACCAAAATAGAAACAAAAAAAATTAAATAGTCAGCAAATGTTAACTTTGCTTCTCTAATATTTGATCTGTTTTGATTGACAGCAAGACCCTTAGTTAATGAAGCTACTGTCAATTCATCAGCAGAATTTGATAGAGTCATCAATAGTGGGATTATCCTATATTCAATTAATAAAATAGGATTCTTAAGAAATTTCTTAAAACTTATACCCCTCAAATAAATAGCTTGTTTTATTTGTCTATACTCAATTCTTGTTGCATAAAAATATCTAACCATAACCGCAACAGGAATGGCTATCTGATCAGGACACTTCACCTTTTTTAATGAACAAATTGCTTCTCCTACACTAGTTGTTAAAATTATATAATTTCCCATAACCATAGGTGCAAAAACTCTTTTTATTATAATTATAACTATGTGTATAAGTGATAATATTATAGAATCATTTAATTCCCTAATATTAATTTCTATAATATTCAATATTATAAAAAATATGATTGCTTTAATCCCAGATTTTATATGTCCAGATAAAAATAATAAAAAAGTAGGGAGCATACATATTAATACATAATATATAGGATTTAGACTTTGAATATTTCCAATTGTCATAATAAAAGAAATAACCAACATTAAAAATAATTTTGCTCTAAAATCTATCCTTATCATATCTAATAACCCGCTCCCTAATTCTTACTTACCAATTTTTGAAAAATGTTTTTTCAAAAACACAATTCCTAAGCTACAACCTACAAAAGCACCAATAAATCCTAAAATAGCCATGACTATTAAAATCCAATCAGGCATAACTTTCATCATCGTGTCAATAAATTCTTGCTTATAACCTTGATTTAAAAGCTCTTGTACATACTCATTTCTTGAGATGATAATTGGAACATAGTTTCCTAAAGTACAAAGACTTGAAAAAGAAAATGCTAATCTAGATTTTCCTTTACTGTCATAAGAGCCTGATTTTAATATTATTTCTCCAATAAATCCTGCAATTGCTCCTGTTAAAAGTGCCCATGGACCATGACCCATAATGACATAAGCTAAAGATATTAGTATTGTTTGAATAAAAAGCATTCCTGGCTTCTTAATTTTTGTTGAAAAAAGCATGTTACTAGGTCCAACTAAGATCCCCTGTACTAAGGGAACAATTGGCATCAAAACAGGAACCATACCTGTAAATGAGCCTATTAGCATAAAAATAAACCCAAGTACTGCAAACAAACCAACATTAATTAAATCTCTAACTTCTAATTTCTTATTCATTTCTAAAACCTCCTTAGTTATCTATTTTTTTCTAAATCTAAAATATAATTTAAAATTGTATCTTTTAGATATTTCCTATTCTCATCATATGAATCTCTTGCATTAAGAACTTGCGAGCTTAATATCATTCCATTTATATAATTTACTAAAAAACCATCTTCAAAAATCTTTGAATCAATTCCTAATTTATTAGATATTGAATCTAATTGATTTACTGTTTCTGTTTTCAAATCTTGAAACATCTTCTCTAAATCTTCATTATATTTTTTTGATTGTAATAAAAGAGAATAAACCTTAGTAATATCTGTATCTGGTAGACACTTATCCACTAAAATTTCACTCATCTGTTCATATTTATCTTGACCTATGTGAGCTTCTAAATAATTATCAATTAAATTATTTCTATACTGATTTCCATCAAGCATTAAATCTTTAAGCATTTCAGCTGTGCTTTTATAATGATGATAGACACCACCTGTGCTCATGCCAACTTCTTTAATCACATCTTCCATTGTTGTATTCTGAAATCCTTTATTCAAAAAACATCTCATTGCTGCATCTCGAATTTCTTTTTTTCTAATTTGACCAACTTTTGTTTCATTATCTTTCAATAAAATACCTCCAATCATTCGATTATTTTCCGAGGATTCCCTCGGTTTTTATTATAGCTTAATTGAAAAAAATTTTCAATATCAATCAAATTATAAATTTTGCTCTACTCTACCACATAAAAAAGCCTGATAAACTTCTAAATTAGAAATCTATCAGGCTTTAATTATTGTATTAAATTAATTTATTTACTATTTTCTGAACAGCATAATAATCATATCCAGCTTGAGTTAATCTCCTTTTTCTTTCTTCTCCATTTCCCCATTTTCCACTTATAACTTCTCTGGCTAATTGGTCGATTGTCTTCCCAACTGGATATACTATCTTGCCATTAGCATCGAATACTTTTAACCTAAATCTATCAGCACATCTTTTGGCATTATCTAGATTCTTAAATGCACCTTTCTGGCTACTTACATCAGACCAGGATTTTCTAACTCTATATAGTCCACTTGTTGTTTTACTAACAGTATTATTCCCTCTGAGTCTTTTATTTACTTCATTTGCTATATATGAAAACTTGCTGCCAAGATATGGACCAGGACAGTTAGTGCTTTTATACCATTCGTGTTTTTGAAGAACACCATCCTTACCTCCAGTGTAGGTGCAAGGATAGATTCCATTTCTTCTGCAGATGTCTGTCACCAAATCAATTAGTCTATTTAAAACATAATCAGAAACTAACCACTGAGGTCCTCTCGTAGAGTTTCCTACTTCTATTGTTACTGCTCTATTGTCACACCAGGAAGATGAGGTCGTCCACGCTCTGTTAGATTCATCAACCCCTAAAACAATAACTCCGTCTGAACCTAAGTTGTAGTTAGCTGATGCTCGTCTTGACCTTGGCACAAATACTCCAGCAAGATTTCTACCATTTATAACTCCAGCTGTGTGGTGAATAGCTATTTTCGTTATCTTTTGATTTCTTCTACCGCTATGGTTAGGTGAGAGAATTGTTGCTTGTACTAATGGGCTATTACTCATTTATTTTTCCTCCTTGAATTGTTCCAATACTCTTTTTAATTTTTCTGGTACTGGCAAACCTAAAGCTACAGAATTTTCTAAAATAGAAAGACCTTCATTTGCTATATAAAAAAAGATGATGGCTGTTCTTATCATAGTTCCATCACCTTTAATTAAATTTACATCACATAGGTTTGCTATTCCTACAACTATAAAAATCATAATCTTTTTAGCTATCCCTTTAAATCCTATGGATGAGGATAGCTTTCTTTCAACCCCTGCTCTTAAAACTCCTGTTAGATGGTCAGCAATCACAAAAGCAAGTAGTGTGTATATAAAAGCATCTACACTTCCAAGATAAAATCCCAACCATCCTCCGATAGCTGTAAAACATACTTTTAGTATTTCAAAGAATTTGTTCATTTTATTCCTCCTCAGTTAATGTATAAGTTATTTTCATTGTCTTATCTGCCGTTTTTAATATTGGACTTGATAGGTTATTAATTGTTCCAAGATATTGCGTGTGAAGGAATAGAAGTTTATAAAGAGTATAATTTCCATAACCAGAATCTGTATCAAAACCAATCATAAATGGACCAATATTAATTAAAGGTGAAGTTAAAAACTTCATATCAACAGTAGCTGTATAAATAACATTGTCATTTTTATCAATTAAAAATTGTCTGGTTCCTATATAATCCCCATATTTGTAAAAATACTGATTTGTATATTCTCCTCTTAATATATCAACTTCGCTTTCCAAATTAATCAATGTAATGTCCACTGGATTATTAATATTTATTTTATAAACACCATTTTTTTTGTAATTTAAACAATACAAATATTTGCCTCTAACAACGCTAGCTATCGTTCGATAGTGGCTTTCATTTTCTGAACTAGGATACCGTCCTATATACATTAGTTGTACATTTTCCAAAGTCCATTTATCCTCCGTAAATGACAAATCATCTTTCTTTATTTTTATCGTATATATTTCAGCATTTCCCCTGCTGTTCGTTTCCCCTTCCGTTGAAAATCCATACCAATATCCATCTTCTCCATCATGGAAGGAACAGTTAATGCTATATCTACTAGGAAAAAATTTTTCAGGTTTAATATAATTTACTTCAACATCTTGTGTAGGCATACCTAAAATCGTATCATTAAGTCCTATATTGAAAAATGACTCCTTGATTTTAGCTATTTGAATTTGTCTATCGGGCATAGGCCAAATAGAATAAAAACTTTGGTCTTTTAAGTTTACTTCAACAAGACCTGCATAATAAGATAGAACAGCTTTGTCCGTTTTTGTACTAACCTTGTTTAACATAAGAATTCCTGATTCTCTGTCATAAGAGTTCCCATAAAAGCTTTTGCCTCCTCTATAATGAGTTAAAGCTAAGGACGAAATCCTTCCATTTCCTTGTGAGGTTGAAAAGTCCCATATAAATTTATATCCTCTATCTATTGGTTTGGATTCCGTCAAGTTAGCAGATCCTCTTTTGGAATTGTCAGTATCATTAACATCATTTGATGCATAACCAATAATTGGATTGTCTGAAGGTGCAATTATTTTATTTGAATCCTCCTCCAAAGGATTTTCAAATAATAATATTCCACCATAACATTTATTAGCTATGGGAAATATTTCATCTTTAAACTGAACTGTTCCATTATCTAATGGATACATAAGACCTGATGGATTCAGTCTTAATAAATCTGAGACTGCATTGGTTATTAAGTTTTCATCTTCATATATCTCCTTCCTATTTGTCCTCACATCAGTTAGTTCAATGACTGATTTACCCTTAAGCATTTCCTTCCTCCTTATCTTTAAATTCTGTAGTGATTTCTTCCGTATATTTTCCAAGCATCAATCCTTGATATTTGAATCTTCCTACCTTTTCATTAAATACTAGTGGCCTTGGGACTTGTCTTTCTACTTTGTATTCAGCCTTTAATTTCCTAAGCACAAATGAATGACTAAGTTCTATTCTCTTCCAGGATTCATCAATCTTAATCTTTCCATCCCAAGCCTCCGTATAACCAAGAGACTGACCAGAAATAGCTGCTAGAGCGTTATCTTTTCCAATCATAGCCTTACCTGATTCAAGCCTAATTAATACCGAGAAATTGTTCATAGTCTTTTCCTGTAGTTTAGTTAGTGGATAGAAAAGATTTAGAATGTGGTCGCCACTTAGGTAGGTTTCCTTTGGAATGTGATGCTCTATTTTCGTATCATTGAAAACATAAGTAATAACTATCCTTGTTGGTATTTCTATGTTTTCAATAAAGTCTAATTCCTCTACTTCTTCTTTTTCTTCAAACTTTGGAGGATCATAGGATTTTCCATCGTTATTTAAAACCTCTACTTGCTTCTTGACACTCCTTGAAATCTTTCTTGTCTTTTCTTCGGTATCACAGATGATATTTAACAAAATAGATGCATTAAAAATTGCCTCCGTTTCTTTATTGGAGGCAAATTCTATACGAATTATTGGTGTATCTGTTGTAGAAAGACTAAAGGCAGAGTAATTAGAATAGGCATGAACTACTAATTTTTCAGATTCAATTTGATTTAAAAGTCCTACTATATTCTTATCATTCTTACTCTTAGCTTTAGATAAATAGGGATTTTTTCCTACACCAAGAATTCTATGCTTGCTATTTATTTTATATTCAATGTCAGTAATAAGTCCTTCAATCTTTTCTTCTTCGTAAGAAATAGCTATTCTGTCTCCTACATCAAGACTTGGGTCTCCTATTGTTACCATATCAAAAGGTGTGTGATGAATTTTGCAAATTTCAGTAAGAAGAGCCTCACACATTCTTTTTCTTTTTTCTGGAAGTCCTAATTGCATTAAAGGATTTATTCCAAGATTCATAGTTAACCCATCATCATTTTCTAAAGAGTAGTATTCAGCTATTTTAGTCTTTGCATTTGTTGAGTTGATGGCTGTATATCTTGTTTTAAAATCTGATATTGATGAAGAAAATCTTTCTCTTGTTTTAATTTCAGTTGATATGCTTTCTGCATACTTTCTTAAAACCAATTTACCATCACGAGAGACCCCAGCAAAAGCACCAAGAGTTGATGCTATATAGTGAATAAAGTCCCTGTAAGTTTCTATATCATGGTCTTGATAAATTGCCAGAACTTCCTCTCCATTTACAAAAGATTTTACCTCATCTTCTGTCATTCCCAGTTCTACCTTGCACTTTTCACATGATAATGTAAGTAATTCAAAAGCTGTACCAAAGGTATCTGTTACTGGAAAATTCTTATCAAACCTAAGCATATAATCATAGCCTTTTAGTTCTAAAATTTTCTTAGACCTATTTGCTTCAGTGACATCAAAAATTCCCATTTGTATGGTTTCTATCTTTTTATTCTCTAATTCTTGATGATAAAAAAGTTCTAGTTTGGAATTCTCTAGAGAATACCTATCTATATTTGAAAAAAGACTGATTCCAAACTCTCCAGCATAAACTGTACCTATTTCAAGTTCAGAAGATCCAGAGCATGAACGATGAATGTATCCAGACCCTTTAAGAATATCTTTATTGGTAAAGGGAATAGTAGTTTCGTCTTTTAAGATGATATTTCCCGTCCAGTAAAATTTACGAGAATTCTTTTTGATTGCTATTTTATATTCATTGCTTATTGGATACATTAGTACTCCTCCAATGAAAAAGATACTTCCCACAATCCTTTATAAGAAGTATCTTTTATTAATTTGACTTGAAACTTGTCTATATACATTTGTGTCTCTTTTAATTCTAATGTTTCTGTATCTAAGTATTTAACTTTAAGATTAGACTTGTTAGAAAAACCACTCAATGTTTTTACAAGCTTAGGACTACAAGAAAAACCTACAGAAATACTTGCTACTTTATTTCTAACAATATCTCTCTGAATAGTTCCTGCCTCTGTCTCTCCCCCAGTATCTGCCTCTATGTCTCTAAACTCCAAATCATAAGAATTTGGTAGAGGT